>NZ_JBKFRY010000005.1:0-281419 GCF_046569105.1 Salmonella sp. 741265073_HBA
CCGATGATGTTCATCAGGCGTTTTACAGACAAAAAACTGTCAACCTATATCAGGACTAGTCACCTTCGGTGCCATATCGTTCAGTTTCAAAGAACGACGAATAAGCTGAATGGTAAAATTATTGTGAGAAAAGCAGAGGCCTGAATGCAGACCTCTGCTTTGGTTTATCTATTCAGGTTATTTGCCTCTGGCCAGTTTTAATGCCCAGGCGCCGCTCATCACCAGCAGCAGAATCAGGCACAACCCAAAGGCCAACATACATGCCTGCGCCATGTTCATAAAGTGCCAGGGCGGAAGCAGATACCAGCCTTCAGACTGCTGGTAGAGATCGACAAACCACTGCTGTACGCTACTGAGCGTTACGCCATCAGGGACGATAGGCGCGTCATAACCGCAGTCTCCGGTAGGTTTAAACCACTCCGGCGCCCATTCCGCCAACGGTAAGTTGAAAGGAAAGGTCGGGTCAGTCGAACATCCTTGCACGCCAAAAAGTGAATCGGGGTCCGCATTATGTACCGCATGATGGATACCATTAAGCTTAATAGAAAACTTAATGCCCATAATGCTGCCATAAAACGCCGCGATACAGCCAATCAGCTTCAGCACGATATTTTTGGGATTTATCGCCGCAATCACCCCGCCAATTACCATCACAAACATCGCGTAACGAATGTAAACACACTGTTCGCACGGCGCCATGTAGAGATAGATTTGGAAGAACGAGTGCGCCAGGATAATTAACCCTCCCATCGCGATGGCCATTAACAGCCACAGAAAGCGCTGTTCCTGCCATCTCACCAGCGTATCTACTGGTCTTGCGCGTAGGTCTCGCCATAATCCCTTAATAAAATCCATAATCGTTTCCCTGCTTATTTTTTAGTGGCCAGTTCCCGGACGAGTTCAGCCATAGAATCGATGGATTTGATGTTTTTGGTATAGATAAGGTACTTGCCGTTGACGACGTAAGCCGGAACACCCTGAATTTTGGCAACGTCATAGGCGGCTTTCCATTTTTCCAGAGTCTCCTGAACGGCAGGATCTTTCAGCGCCGCTTCAAAATCAGCCTGGCTCATGCCTGCGGCGTCCAGCCCGGTTTTAATAAATGCTGCCGGATCTTTCCCATCTGACCAGCGCTCTTTCTTATCATGGTAAGCCGCGTACCAAGCGAACTTCGCTTTTTTGAATTGTGATTTAGCATCAAATAACGAAATCCCGGCAGCTTTATCTTTGGCGATCAGGACTGCAAATACTTCGCTGGCCTGTTTGCCATATTCGCCTTTTGTTTCCAGGTGGAACGGAGTGAACGTAACGAGATCGGCTACTTTATCAGAAACCGGACCTGTTACGGCTTTGTCATATTTGTAGCAGAAAGGGCAGGCGTAGCTAAATACCTTAATCAGCGTTTTATCCGCATTAGGAATCGGTTTCTCCAGAACCATATAATCTGTGCCCTCGGTAAAAGCCGATGCCGCAAAAGGAGTGACCAATGCCGCGGTTAATACTACGCTTTTAAATAAAGAGGTAATCCATTTAGATGACATATTAATTCCTTCCCGTGATTTATTTAAACATTTGCGTTGGATGAACCAGTAACGCACGATAGTGAGTCTGGTTGGGCTTATCCGACAGCACATCAATTTCAACTTTCACTTCTTTCGTTTTATAGTCAATCTCATTCAGTTTGCCGACTGTTGGTTTACCAACGTCGAACAGGTTAATAGAACCGCCAAAGCCGAACATGGTGTCGCGGTCTTTTTGATATTCAACAACCGAGGTAATAGGACTATAGAAATCATATCCACGTTCTTTACCGTATTCCCAAACTTGTTGTACGGTGCCTTTCTTCTCATCGATCTTATATTCGACAAAACGGGAATATTTCATGGTCGGTAGAGCCGGTTGCTCCAGGCCGCGACCATCGCCGTTATCAAAGACCGTTAACGTGCCTTTGCTGGAAAGCCATGCCGTATGTTGGGTATAGGTGAAATCGAAATCGGTGTCCTTACACTTGCCGTTTTCGTCACAGGTCAACGGCTTACCATGATCGTCTACCGGTTTCAGCAATTTACTGGCTAGCTGCTTATTCCAGCCTTTAGACGGTGCCAGTATCCATTTCACCTGCTTATCGCGACCAATTTTTACAATACCCTGATGGCGGGAAGAAAGGATGATGGAGTCGTCTTTCGCGTCATAAGCGATAGAGTTGACGTGCGCCCAGTTACGACCGGCACCAACGCCAAGCGCATCGCCATACGGCGTATCCGGTTCGAGTTTCGCCTGCTGTCCGGCATGGGCCAGATCGACGTTCACGCATACTGCGCCCGCATCCAGCGCGCCGAGCAGCGCATCACGCATAGGGTCGAGGATTTTGGTTAAATCCCAAACGTCTACTACGCGGCCAGACTTATCGACCTCAATGATTTGGTCACGAATCGTATGAACATGTATGCCGTCTTCTTTGCGGTAATCGCGTTTGCCGACGCGCAGCAGTACGGTGCCGTTCACGGTTTCGATGGATTCATGAGACGCATCCAGGAACCCGCGCGGCAGTTTATGATCGGCAAGAATTTGCCCCATCATGTCAAACTCGTACCAGTGCTGGCCCTGCACCGCGGTAAAGGTGCCGCGAGGCGTTTCACGAATACCCATCAGGTAGCCGCGTTTGTTGATATTCATATCGTGGCCGTCGTAGAAGGTATCTTGATCCAGCCACCAGCGGTATTCACCCTGGGTGTCGACTACAAACGTGTAAGGGGCGATATCGAAAGGCAAAGCCCCGCCCGCCGGGCCGGCATCAAGAATGCCCGCATTTTTATCTTTTTCGCCGTGCCAGTGAAATTCAGCGCCCTGCGGCGTAAAGGTATGGGTATTTACCAGATAAAGACGATCTTCAAATCCTGGCGCGACTTTAATAACTTTCGTTTGCTGGAGATCTGAAATAGAACGGTTATCCATATAATGGTTGACGATGGCGGACGTCTGCACCACATAGTCATCCTTCATGGCTTTGCCGTTTTCTTTATATTCTACCGTGACGTTGTTGGCAAATTTCTGATAAAGGCCAAAAATAGGAATACCGTCATAGGTTTCTAAAGATTCTTTCCCAACGGTATAAGTAACGGGAACGCCTTTTTCCCCTTTGCCATGTACAGTAACTTTAACGTCTGAAATAATATGGCTATCTAATTCCACCAGTGCGGTGAGAGGGGCATTACCGTAAGGATCGACAACGACTGCGCCTAATTTTCCTGCGGGCTGCGCTGGTTGAAAACCTGCAGCAAATGTACTGGCTGCGGTGAGTCCGCATGTCAGTGCGACGGCGCCGGCAAGTATTGTTTTCCGGTATTGGTCAAACATGGATATATCTCCTTATATACAACTTCTAAATATAATACTTCTGAATATACTATGTTTTTATGAATGATAAATGAGGTAAATGATTGGTCTTTAAATATAAGTCATAATACTATTGCTTATTTTAAAATATACTCTGTATCAATGTTTTTTAATTGCCTTAATAAGTCGATAGTAGGAGTGTGATATTTTAAGAACAATATAAATTAGTACGAAGTGTGATCTTATCGACATTGTTTTCTGCTTAATACCTCTTTCATTATTGTGTTTCACCACTGATTTATATGATCAAAATCATTTATTTGTTCCACAAATATGCCAGTATATGAATACGTCAAAATAAGGGTATGTAAAATTTTAACGTTAAATGTTTAGTGATGTTAAATTTTAAGGGTAAAAAGGATGTTTATTGCCTGGTATTGGATAATATTAATCGTTCTGGTGGTAGTAGGGTATATTTGCCATATGAAGCGTTATTGCAGAGCGTTTCGGCAAGACAGAGATGCATTACTTGAAGCGCGAACGAAACGTTTTCGCCAGACGAGCGAAGGCGACAGCGTGATGAATGAGCAGAAATAGCGCATATCCTTGACGGGCAGCCGGATGTTGCCTGGCTAAAGGCCTGCATCCGGCGCGACGTTTCTCTTAACCGATACCTATCGTCTGCAAAATGACGAGACTGAGCCCCATGATGGACATACCGCAAAGCACGCCATAGCTGGGGTTATTGTTAGGATCGATCTCTTTTGCCAGCGGCATCAGTTCATCAACGGAGAGCGCCACCATAATACCGGCGACTGCCGCCATGATAGCCGCCATAACGATTGGCGAAACCAGACTGCCCAAAATCAGCCACGCCAGCACGCCGCCAAGAATTTCCGCCATGCCGGAGATACCGGCCCAAAAAATCGCGGTACGTTTTGAGCCCGTCGCGGCATAAACCGGGCCGGCAACCGCCAGACCTTCAGGAATATTGTGCAACGCCACCGCCAGTGCGATGCCGAAACCCAGTTCAAGATTGCTGCTGGCAGTGACAAAGGTGGCGATCCCTTCCGGAAAGTTGTGCAGGCTAATGCCGAGCGTCAATAAAATCGCAGTGCGTTTTATCGAGCCGGGAAGCGGCTGCTGCCTTTTTTGCATCAGATCCTGCGGATGAGCGTGAGGAAGCAGGCGGTCCAGCCCGAAGTAGCCCAACAGGCCGATAATAAACATTCCGTAGCCCAGTACAGGCGACATCCCCTCGGTATCAAGCGCGGCGGGCAGCATCTCCATCAGCGAGATGAGCAGCATGATCCCTGCGGCGAAGCCCAGCGAAAAAGCCAGCACGCGATTAGACGGTTTTTGGCCGAGAACGCCAAGAAACGCACCAATAAAGGTGGCGGCGCCCGCCAGTAAGGTCAGAATAAGTGGTACTGACATCCATTACTCCTTATCAATTTGCCGTCCGAACCTGACCTTCAAAATAACTGATGATCTTCATCATAGTTATCTGAGTTCTTCCTCTGTGAAGAAAGCGTATGGTGATGTTAACAAAATGTCTTTCCTGTAAGGATAACATCATGTCTTTAACGTGTATGCCAGCATTGTTTTTGGGGCATGGCAGCCCGATGAACGTGCTGGACGATAATGATTATACCCGCGCCTGGCGGCGATTGGGGGAAGCCCTGCCTCGACCACAGGCGATAGTGGTGGTGTCGGCGCACTGGTATACCCGCGGGACGGGCGTCACAGCGATGGAAAGGCCGCAAACTCTCCATGATTTTGGCGGTTTTCCGCAGGCGCTGTATGACACGCATTATCCGGCCCCTGGATCGCCTGCGCTGGCGCAGCGTCTGGTTGAACTGTTGGCTCCCGTTCCCGTCGCGCTCGATAAAGAAGCGTGGGGATTTGATCACGGCTCCTGGGGCGTATTGATCAAGATGTACCCGAATGCGGATATCCCGATGGTGCAGCTTAGTGTTGATAGTACCAAACCGGCGGCATGGCATTTTGAGGTGGGTCGTAAGCTGGCGACGCTGCGTGACGAAGGCGTGATGCTGGTGGCCAGCGGGAATGTGGTTCATAACCTGCGGACTGTGCGTTGGCACGGTGACAATATACCGTATCCCTGGGCGGCGTCATTTAATGACTTTGTGAAAGCCAATCTGACGTGGCAGGGGCCGGTAGAACAGCACCCGCTGGTGAATTATCTGCAACATGAAGGGGGGGCCTTATCGAACCCGACGCCGGAGCACTTTTTACCTTTGCTGTATGTACTTGGCGCCTGGGACGGCAAGGAGCCTATCACCATCCCGGTCGACGGTATTGAGATGGGCAGTATAAGCATGTTGTCGGTGCAGGTGGGGTAGGCCGGATAAGGCGCGGAATGATTGCCCGATGGCGCTACGCGCATCGGGCTTACAGGAGAATCTATCCTTCGACAAAAATATGCGGATAGAAGCGGGAGAGATCCTGGGTGATCAGCGCCCGATCTTCACGGATACCAATTCCGGCGGGCTGATCGTTAATCAGCCAGCTACCAATCAGGGTGTAACTGTCGCCGAATTTTGGCAGCGGATAGAACTGTTGCACGATCATACCCTCTTCGCCATACGGGCCTTCCACGGATTCGATCGTTTTACCGTTCTCAATAATCGATACGTTCGCCCCTTCGCGGGAGAAGATCGGTTTCACGACATATTTATCCATTGGCGGATGTTCGTCTTCGGCGAAATACGCAGGCAACAGATTCGGATGGTCAGGGAACATCTCCCACAACAGCGGCAACAACGCTTTATTGGAGATAATGCTTTTCCAGGCCGGTTCCAGCCAGCGCACGCCGGCATCTTCCAGCTTGGTGGAAAACATCTCGCGCAGCATAAATTCCCACGGATAGAGCTTGAACAGGTTCGCAATGACCTGATCCTGCAGATCCGTAAATTGGCCTTTTTCCCCCAGACCAATATCGTCGATATAGAGAAATTCGGTGGCGATTTCCGCTTCGGCCGCGCAATCCTGTAAATACTGAATGGTGCCGCGATCCTCAACCGTATCGCGACAGCAGGTGAGATGCAGCAACTGAAAACCGTACTGCTCGCGAAGTTCAGCAAAGCGTTCAATCAGTTTTTCCTGCAGGCTATTAAACTGATCGCTGCCTTCCGGCAGATTGCCCGCGTTGATCTGATCTTCCAGCCAAATCCACTGAAAAAACGCCGCTTCATACAGCGATGTTGGCGTGTCGGCATTATTTTCGAGCAGCTTAGGCTCGCCGATGCCGTCCCAGGCCAAATCGAGGCGGGAATAGAGCGACGGTTGTTGCGTTTGCCAGGACTGGCGAACAAAACCCCAGGTATGTTTTGGAATACGAAACTTCGTCATCAGCTCATCGCTGGCGATGACGCGTTCTACTACCTTGAGGCACATCTGGTGCAGCTCGGCGGTAACGTCTTCCAGTTTTTCCACCTGGGCGAGCGTTAACTTGTAATAAGCGTCTTCACACCAGTACGGTTCACCATACATAGTGTGAAAATTAAACCCGTATTCAGTCGCTTTATCGCGCCAGTCCGGGCGCTCGGTAATACTGACTCTTTCCATGCGTATCAGCCGCCCATCGAACGTGTTGAAGTACCGGCAGCGCTACGCTGCATGGTGCTCTGTTTGGCGACGGATTCGCCAAAACCGCCGCGGGTAACGGTTGTTGTGGTGGCCGGTTTCGGCGCCATCGCGGTTTTCGGTACGGTCATTGTCCGGCCCGGTTGCGCCGCGCCGTAGTTTTTACCTGCCGCATCGGTATATTTGCCGTATGCAGGGCTGGCCGGGTTTTTCGAGCTAAACAGCGGCTGTTGCGCAAAGCCTGCGCCGCCGCCCATCAGACGCCCCATCATGTAACCTGCCATAAGCGGCATCCAGAAACTGCCGCTGGATTGTTGGGCCTGCGCCTGATTTTCCGGCGCCATGCCAGCCTGTGCAGGCGCTTGCTGGCACTGACCTTCGCCAAACTCAGCGACGCAATCTTCGCGTGTAGCGTACTTAGGCGCAGTACGTTCGGCCTCTTTCAGCGCATTGTTATACGCGGTTGTACATTCCGCGCTTTTGCCCGGATTCGCCGCTGAACAGTCATCAGCGTTTTGATACAGCGATACGGTTTCATCGCTTTTTTCACAGCCAGCCAGCATAAAAACAGCCGTAACCGCCAGAGCGACCGGCGTTAAATGCCGCGCGCTCCAGCTTTTGCGAAATGATGCGTGATGGATGGATTTTGTCCGTTTCATATTTGTCTTCCAGGACCCAGTGGTAAATACAACATGCGTTCAGAATAGAGGATGACTGGTCGAAATTGAAGCGAGAAAAGGCGAGAATGCGGCGGAATAGCAGTATCTTTACGTTGTCTTACGTTCAGGCGCGGCTTTATGACAGGTAGCGCCGCGCTTACCAGACCTACAAGGGCATAGGTCTGATAAGCGCAGCGCCAGCGAATAACTTATCAATGCCGGAATGGATTGCCGTTATTGCTGTTGGCGCGAGCGGCGGTCGGCTGTACTGCCGGCGCGGCGCTATGGGCATTATAACCGTCTGCGGCAGCATCCTGCTCTGGCGTTTCCGGCGCTACGCTTTCCGGCGACGTCGGGATAGGTTTACCCAACGTACTGTTAAGCGCGAGCAGATCCTGCTCGTTCAGCGTACCGAGCGCATATTTGATATTTAACTGATTAATCAAATAGGTATAACGCGCGTTGGCCAGTTGCTGCTTGGCATCATACAGAGTGGTGGTGGCATCCAGTACGTCAACAATGGTACGTGTACCGACCGAGTAACCGGCTTCCATTGCATCCAAAGAACTTTGCGCGGAAACGACTGCCTGTTTATACGCGTTGATGCTGCTGATGGAGGCGTTAATATTGTTAAAGGAAGAACGTACGGTCTGCACCACGCTACGGTGCGCGCTTTCCAGCTGTTCGCTTGCGCCGACGAAGTTATACTGCGCCTGTTTTACCTGCGAGTTAACCATCCCGCCTTGATACAGCGGCAGGGAGAAGTTCAGGCCGATTTTATTCTGCCCCATGTTGCTATCGTCGTACTGGGCGGAGTTGGTTTTAGAACCGCTATAAGAGGTATCAGAAATGCCGGTTGAGGCCGTTAAATTCAGCGTCGGCAGATGGCCATCCTGCGCCTGACGGATTTGTTCGCGCGCCAGATCCTGACTTAAACGCGCCTGCAACAGCGACAGGTTACGGTTTTCCGCTTCCTTCAGCAGCGCATTAACAGCTTTGGGTTTGTCGGTTTTAAAATGCTCGACGTTAAGCGACGCCAGCTCCGGGTAATAATTGCCGGTTACCTGGCGCAGCTCTTCTACCGCGTTATCCAGGTTGTTGCGGGCGGTCACTTCATTCGCCAGTACGGTATCATATTGCGCACGGGCGTTTTGCACGTCGGTAATGGCGACCAGACCCACGTTAAAACGTTGCGTCGTTTGATCTAACTGACGGTAGATAGCCTCTTTTTGTGCCTGGGTATAGGAAAGCACATCAATAGCGTTCAATACCTTAAAATACGCGTTCGCGGTATTGAGGATCAGCGTCTGCTGATCGGTCTGATAGGTGACATCCTGAATGCCTGCTGCTTTTTCTTGCAGGGTGAGCCCACGCCATTTCGACATATCAAATAGCGTCTGCGTTAATTGCAGGGAAGCGCTGGTTTCATTGGAGTTGATACCGTTCGCATCGCGATAACCGTTGCTGTAGGTGTAGTCGGCACCCAAACCCAGTTGCGGCAGTAAAGGACTACGCGCTTCGTTAATTTTTTCGAATGCAGCATCGCGATCGGCAGCGGATTTACGCAATTCCGGGTTGCTCAGGCGTGCTTGCTGATAAACTTGCATCAGGTTCTCTGCCTGGCTTAGTGTGCTGAACCCCGACAGGCTCAGGCCGATAAGGATGGGGAGCAATTTCTTCATTTGCATTCCTTGTTGTGAAGCAGTATTTAGCGCTGATCAATTTGTAAAAATAATTGCTGATTCTAGCAGAATCCGCCACTGCAAAAAGTTGGCGTTACGTGCCATACGAGCCTTAATTGGCACCAATTTACCACAAGGGTGATAAAACAGCAGTCAACCACCCTTGAAATTCATCATTTAATCATTATTGCTAGCAGGGCAGCACAATGCGTAAATCAGACAACTTGCCAGTTACTTTCACCAAAAGCGATGTAGAAATTATTGCACGGGAAACGCGCTATCGCGGTTTTTTTTCATTGGATGTGTATCGATTCCGCCATCGTTTATTCAACGGAGAAATGAGTGGCGAGGTAAAGCGCGAAATTTTTGAGCGCGGGCACGCCGCCGTCTTGCTACCCTTTGACCCTGAACGCGACGAGGTGGTGCTGGTCGAACAGATTCGTATTGCCGCGTATGACACAAGCGTTACGCCGTGGCTGCTGGAGATGGTCGCTGGCATGATAGAAGAAGGCGAAACCATTGAGGCGGTCGCCCGGCGAGAGGCGATGGAAGAAGCGGGGCTGACCGTAGGCCGCACCCGACCGGTCATCAGTTACCTGGCGAGTCCAGGAGGAACCAGCGAGCGCTCATCTATTCTGGTGGGTGAAGTGGACGCCACGACCGCGGCAGGTATTCATGGTCTGGCGGATGAAAACGAAGATATTCGGGTTCATGTGGTAAGCCGGGAACAGGCATACCAGTGGGTAGAAGAGGGGAAAATCGACAACGCAGCCGCAGTCATCGCTTTGCAATGGCTTCAGTTGCATCATCAAGAGTTAAAAAACGAGTGGAAAAAATGAAGCGTTATACACCTGACTTCCCAGAAATGATGCGTTTGTGCGAAACCAATTTTTCGCAATTGCGCCGCCTGTTGCCGCGCAATGACGCCCCCGGTGAAACGGTGAGCTATCAGGTGGGTAACGTACAATATCGGTTAACGATTGTGGAATCGACCCGATACACTACGCTTGTAACGATCGAGCAAACGGCGCCAGCCATCACCTACTGGAGCCTGCCGTCGCTGACGGTGCGCCTCTACCATGATGCGATGGTGGCTGAAGTGTGTTCAAGCCAGCAGATCTTTCGCTTCAAAGCGCGGTATGATTATCCAAATAAAAAGTTGCATCAACGCGACGAAAAGCATCAAATTAATCAGTTTCTGGCCGACTGGCTACGATTCTGTTTAGCACATGGAGCGATGGCGATTCCGGTTTATTAGCGTCGTGAAACCTAAGGACACCATTTGGAAAGCCTGTTAACCCTACCTCTGGCTGGTGAGGCCCGAGTCAGGATTTTACAAATTACAGATACTCACCTGTTTGCCGAAAAGCATGAAACGCTGTTAGGCGTCAATACCTGGGAAAGTTACCAGGCCGTGCTGGAGGCTATTCGGGCGCAACAGTATGAATATGATCTGATCGTGGCCACCGGCGATCTGGCGCAGGATCAATCCGCTGCGGCTTATCAGCATTTTGCTGAGGGTATCGCAAGCTTTCGCGCGCCTTGCGTTTGGCTACCGGGCAATCATGATTTTCAGCCGGCAATGTACAGCGCGCTGCAAGAGGCGGGGATTTCCCCGGCTAAACGCGTGTTAATCGGTGAACAATGGCAGATTTTGTTGCTGGATAGCCAGGTGTTTGGCGTTCCGCATGGCGAACTGAGCGAGTTCCAACTGGAATGGCTTGAGCGTAAGCTCGCCGATGCGCCAGAGAGACAGACATTGCTCCTTTTGCACCACCATCCGTTGCCGGCAGGGTGCAGTTGGTTGGATCAGCACAGCTTGCGTAATGCCGGTGAGCTGGATAGCGTGCTGGCGAATTTCCCGCGTGTAAAATATCTGTTATGCGGACATATTCACCAGGAGCTGGATCTTGACTGGAACGGTCGCCGTCTGCTGGCGTCGCCGTCAACCTGCGTACAGTTCAAACCGCACTGCGCGAACTTTACGCTGGATACTATCGCGCCGGGCTGGCGTACGCTGGAGCTCCGGGCGAACGGCGTCCTGGAGACGGAAGTGCATCGCCTGCAGGATACCCGGTTCCGACCCGATACCGCTTCGGAAGGATACTGATGTCTACGCTTCTCTATTTGCACGGATTCAACAGTTCCCCTCGCTCGGCAAAAGCGTGCCAGCTAAAAAACTGGCTGGCGGAGCGTCATCCGCATGTTGAGATGATCGTCCCTCAGCTGCCGCCGTATCCTGCCGATGCGGCGGAGTTGCTGGAATCTCTCGTGCTTGAGCATGGCGGTGCGCCATTAGGGCTGGTAGGATCGTCGCTGGGTGGTTATTACGCCACCTGGCTGTCGCAATGTTTTATGCTGCCGGCTGTGGTGGTGAATCCCGCCGTGCGGCCCTTTGAATTACTGACCGACTATCTCGGTCAGAACGAGAACCCCTACACCGGGCAGCAATATGTGCTAGAGTCTCGCCATATTTATGATCTTAAAGTCATGCAGATTGACCCGCTGGAAGCGCCGGACCTGATCTGGCTACTGCAACAGACGGGCGATGAAGTGCTGGATTACCGCCAGGCGGTGGCATATTACGCCTCCTGCCGTCAGACAGTGACCGAGGGTGGTAATCACGCATTCACGGGCTTCGAAGATTATTTCAACCAGATTGTCGATTTTCTTGGACTGCACAGTTGCTGACAATCAATTCGAATTGCTAATTAAACCATGACGCAAACTTATAACGCTGATGCCATTGAGGTACTCACTGGGCTTGAGCCGGTACGCCGCCGCCCGGGGATGTACACCGATACGACCCGCCCCAACCATTTGGGTCAGGAAGTGATTGATAATAGTGTGGATGAAGCACTGGCAGGTCACGCCAAACGCGTGGATGTCATTTTACATGCCGATCAATCGCTGGAAGTGATTGACGACGGACGCGGGATGCCGGTGGATATCCATCCGGAAGAGGGGGTTCCGGCGGTAGAACTGATCCTCTGTCGACTTCATGCCGGCGGTAAATTCTCCAATAAGAACTATCAGTTCTCTGGTGGTCTGCATGGGGTGGGGATTTCGGTAGTGAATGCCCTGTCAAAGCGCGTGGAAGTGACCGTGCGCCGCGACGGTCAGGTCTATAACATCGCGTTTGAAAACGGCGAAAAAGTGCAGGATTTGCAGGTTGTCGGCACCTGCGGTAAACGTAATACTGGCACCAGCGTGCATTTCTGGCCGGACGAAAGTTTCTTCGACAGCCCGCGTTTTTCTGTCTCTCGCTTAATGCACGTTCTGAAAGCAAAAGCGGTGCTGTGTCCCGGCGTGGAAATCACTTTTAAAGATGAAGTGAATAACAGCGAGCAGCGCTGGTGCTACCAGGATGGCCTGAACGACTATCTGGGCGAAGCGGTAAATGGCCTGCCAACTCTGCCGGAAAAGCCGTTTATCGGTAATTTTAACGGTGAAACGGAAGCGGTTGACTGGGCGCTATTGTGGCTGCCGGAAGGCGGCGAATTACTGACGGAAAGCTACGTCAACCTGATCCCGACCATGCAGGGGGGGACGCACGTCAACGGTCTGCGCCAGGGCCTGCTCGACGCGATGCGCGAATTTTGCGAATACCGCAATATTCTGCCGCGCGGCGTCAAACTGTCGGCGGAAGATATCTGGGATCGCTGCGCTTATGTGCTCTCCGTGAAAATGCAGGACCCGCAATTTGCCGGGCAGACCAAAGAGCGTCTGTCGTCGCGTCAATGTGCGGCATTTGTTTCCGGCGTGGTGAAAGATGCCTTCAGCCTGTGGCTGAACCAGAACGTGCAGGCGGCGGAACAACTGGCAGAGATGGCGATTGCCAGCGCGCAGCGGCGACTGCGCGCCGCAAAAAAAGTGGTGCGCAAAAAGCTCACCAGCGGTCCGGCGTTACCGGGGAAACTGGCGGACTGTACCGCGCAGGATCTTAATCGGACCGAGCTGTTCCTTGTGGAAGGGGATTCGGCGGGCGGTTCCGCCAAGCAGGCGCGCGATCGCGAATATCAGGCGATCATGCCGCTCAAAGGTAAGATCCTTAACACCTGGGAGGTCTCTTCCGATGAAGTGCTGGCCTCGCAAGAGGTGCATGATATTTCCGTGGCGATCGGTATCGATCCGGACAGCGACGATCTGAGTCAGCTGCGCTACGGCAAGATCTGTATCCTGGCGGATGCGGACTCCGATGGTTTGCATATCGCTACGCTGCTTTGCGCGCTGTTTGTCAGACATTTCCGCGCGCTGGTGAAGAATGGTCATGTCTACGTCGCGCTACCGCCGCTATACCGTATCGATTTGGGTAAAGAGGTCTATTACGCGCTGACGGAAGAAGAGAAGGCGGGCGTACTGGAACAACTGAAGCGTAAGAAAGGCAAGCCGAACGTACAGCGTTTCAAAGGCCTGGGTGAAATGAACCCAATGCAGTTACGCGAAACCACGCTTGATCCAAATACTCGCCGCCTGGTGCAGCTCACCATTAGCGATGAAGACGATCAGCGTACTAACGCGATGATGGATATGCTGCTGGCGAAGAAACGTTCTGAAGATCGACGCAACTGGCTACAGGAAAAAGGCGATCTCGCGGATCTCGACGTGTAACGGTTGTTGCACGCTTTATCCGGTCTGCGCGCCGCAGGCCGGATAAGCGAATTCGACATGACGCCGCAGCCTGATGGCGACACTTGCGCATCGCATCAGGGAGACGTCAGACGAGGGTAATAACTTAAACGCCGGATTCCAGAATACGAATATTCATTTCCAGCACATCGTCTTTTACCGCGTCGCTATAGGCTTTCATATGCGGGGTTTGCAGATGCGCCTCAAGGTGCGCAACGCTTTCCCACTGTTCAATCATCACGATCGAGTCAGGCGCCAGAGTCTGAAAACTCACGCCCGCGGCATGATCCACCATCGGCGCGTAACCGTGGCACCCCTCTTCTTTAAGAACGGTTGGAATAATTTTCGCAAACTGGTCGAGGACGGCCTGACGGTGATGTTGGCCCGGACGCGTGCGAATTTCGGCAATGACGGTAAGCATGGTTAACTCCTTCTAATTCCAGGATGACCAGTTAAGCAAAAATTTCGCTCAGATGCTTGCGATATTCTGCGGTATAGCGCGGAACATCCGGCATTTTAATCACGTCGTTGGCAATAAACGTTGGTAGCGCGTCCATGCCCAGAAACTGGTTGGCTTTATGGAATGGCAGATAGACGCCATCTACGCCTACGCCGTGGAAAAACTGATCTTTTTCGGTAAATGCTTCCATCGGCGCGTTCCACGTCAGTGACAGCATATATTTTTTCCCCTGCACCAGACCGCCGGAACCGTACTTTTTAGCGGCATCGGAACGCGTGCGGCCATCGCTGGCATAGAGCGTGCCGTGACCTTCGGTAAAGACATCATCCATATATTTTTTTACTGTCCATGGCGCGCCCATCCACCAGCCTGGCATCTGCCAAATCACCACGTCAGCCCAGACGAAATTCTGCACCTCTTCTTTAATGTCATAGTCGCTGTCGGCGCGGACGATCTTAACCTGATGACCCAGATCGCGCAGCAGCCCATCGGCAACTTCGGTCAGGGTGTCATTCAACTGGCCGTTGGAGTGCGCGAATTTTTTCGCCCCGTTGATAATCAGGATGTTACTCATTTTGTGTCCTCAAGAAATGCGTTTGCTGCTGATTCTACGCTGACGGGCGGTGCGGTGAAATTAGCAAAATGTGCAAAGTCTTTTGCGTTTTTGGCAAAAGTCTCTGTTACCAACTTACTACGGCCTCAAATCCACCTTCCGCGGCGTTGCCAAACGACACCGTCATGCCGTGTAGCGTAGCGATGCGGCGGACGATTGATAATCCCAGACCGCTGCCGGTCACACTTTGGCCTGGCGGGCGGTAAAAACGCTCGCCGATATGCGTCAGAATCTCTGGCGCTACGCCGGGGCCATTATCTCTGACGGTGAAGCTGCGGGCATGTAAGGTAACGTCGACGACGCTGCCCTGCGGACTGTAGCGAATCGCATTATCCAGCAGGTTACGCACTAACAGGCTTAAAAGTAGCGGCTGACCGGTACGTATGACGTCATGGGCGTTAAGCTGTAAACGCACGTCGATATTCGCCTGCTGCGCCGGATGATAAATATCCATTACCGCGGACTGCAGCAGCTCTTCCAGCGAAATCTCCGCTACATCCTGCAAATTATTGAGCGAGTCGAGACGCGATAACGTCAGTAGCTGATCGACCAGCCGCGTGGCGCGATCGATCCCCGCATGGAGCTGGGTCAGCGCTTTATCACGCGATAGCGGATCGTCGCCCGAGAGCTGCGCCACCTCGGTTTGTACTTTCAGCGCGGCCAGCGGGCTGCGCAATTCATGGGCGGCGTCGGAGGTAAATCGCCGTTCGCGCACCATCATGGAGTGGATGCGGCTAAAAAGCTGATTAAGCGCTTCGACCAGTGGGCGAACCTCGCTCGGTACGCCTTTGGCGTCGAGCGGCGTTTCCGATTCCGGCGACCGGAAGCGCAGCGCCTGCGCCAGTTTTTTCAACGGTCTGAGCTCGCGGTGAAGCAGGAGTAATAAAATCAGCAGCATGAAGGGAAGGGCGATCAGCCACGGCGTTAATTGCGCCGCCACGATCGCCAGCGCCATATCTTCGCGGTAATCCCACTCCTGACCGACGACGATACGATACTTACCGTCCACCGAGTTCAACCACAAAAAACGCCAGAGGTCGTTGTCATCCTTCAGATAGCCATTGTCGAAACCTTCCCGGCGATAGCGATACGGAATATCCTGGCCGTTGTCGCCATCATGCAGCAACATTTTGCCGTCAGCGGAAAAGATGGCGAACGCCAGCGCATCGTCATCGATATGCCCATGTTTTAATTTCTTTGGCGTATGCGCCATGCGCTGCGGGGCGTTGATCTCGTTAAGATCGAGGGTGCTAAGCCGTCTGGCGAACAACATCAACTGTGTGTCAAACAGCTCGTCGACATTATCCGTCGTCTTTCTCCAGGCCACAAAACTGGAAATTGCCCAGGTGATGGAGACCAGAATCAGGAAAATAAGCGTCAGCCTGACGCGCAGGCTGAGACGTTGCGTCAATTTCATGCGTCACCCAGGGTGTAGCCGATGCCGTGTACGGTGCGAATAAATTCGCTGCCGAGCTTGCGGCGTAAATGATGAACATGGACTTCCACTGCATTGCTGGACACGTCGTCATCCCAGTTATACAGCTTCTCTTCAATAAGCTTGCGCGGCAGCACGCGACCTTTGTTGCGCAGTAATAGTTCCAGCAACGCGAACTCTTTTGGTTTTAGGGCCAGCGGTTCGCCGGCAAGCGTTGCGACGAGATTGCCTGGATTGAGCGTCACCTGGCCGTGGCGCAATTCGCTACTGGCCTGACCGCTGGCGCGGCGTACCAGCGCCTCCAGACGGGCGGCGACCTCAATGAGCGCGAAAGGTTTACATAAATAGTCATCGGCGCCCAGACGTAGCCCCTCGACGCGCTCTGCTAACGCGTCGCGCGCCGTCAGGATCAGTACCGGTTCCTGTTTACCCTTTTCGCGCCATTCGCGCAAAATATCCCGTCCGTCCATGCCTGGCAGCGTCAAATCTAAAATAACCGCATCATAAGGCGCGCTGTAAAGCGCCTCTTTGCCCGGACGTCCCTCGGTAAACCAGTCGACGCTGAAACCCATTTTACTCAGGCCCGCTTTTATGCCATCGCCAATAAGTGTGTCATCTTCTACCAGTAAAATTCGCATCTGTTCTTCCTTGCGGTAACTCGCGTTGCCGTCAGTTAACCTTGTCGCCGCAGGCGATGTACAGAAAAAAAGATTCTTTTTTTGCCTTAAGAAGTTGTTAAGGATTACCTTATTAAATGGATCTGAAACGACATGAAAGGGAAAAGTAATCATGAAAAAATTAGCTGCAATCGTTGCCGTTATGGCACTGTGTTCTACCCCGGTTCTGGCGGCTCAGCAGGGCGGTTTCTCCGGCCCGTCGGCGACGCAAACGCAAGGCGGCGGATTTGTCGGCCCGAACGGCAGCAGCACGACGGTAGAGAGCGCTAAATCGCTGCGTGACGATGCGTGGGTAACGCTGCGCGGGAATATCGTCGAGCGCATTTCCGACGACCTGTATGTGTTTAAAGATGCGACCGGTACTATCAATGTGGATATTGACCACAAGCGCTGGAACGGCCTGACCGTAACCCCGCAGGATACCGTTGAAATTCAGGGTGAAGTGGATAAAGACTGGAACTCTGTCGAAATCGACGTAAAACAGATTCGTAAAGTGAATCCGTAATCCCACATTGCGCAAGATCGGTCAGGATTCACAGCCGCCCGGTGGGCAGAATAGGCCACAAGGAGGCAGTGATGAATGACCTGATCAGCGCGGCTTATTCCGAACGTCTGCGGAGCGTTTGCGACCACATTGAGCGTCATCTGGATGAGCCTCTGTCGATTGAGGCGTTAAGCCGGATGGCGCACAGCTCGCCGTTTCATTTTCACCGGCAGTTTACCACCTGGAGCGGGCTTCCGCTCTATCGCTATATCCAGTGGTTGCGTTTGCGCCGCGCGTCATGGCGGCTGGCGTTTAACCCGCAGGATAAAGTTATCGATATCGCGCTGGATGCCGGGTTTCAGAATCCGGAGTCGTTCACACGTGCTTTCAAAACCGCGTTTGGTCAAAGCCCGCGCCGGTTTCGGCAATCGCCGGACTGGCTGGCCTGGCACCAACGCGTTCCTAAACTTGCGTTACAGGAGCAGCATGTCATGGACGTAAAAATTGTTGAATTTCCACCTACCCGCGTCGCGATGCTGACGCATCTGGGGCATCCGGATAAGGTCAACGCCAGCGCGGCGAAATTTATTGCATGGCGGCGCGAAACGGGGCAGTCGCCGATTGCCAGCAGTCAAACTTTTGGTATTGCCTGGCACGACCCGCAGACGACGCCGCCGGATCAATTCCGCTTTGATATCTGCGGCAGCGTCCACCAGCCGATAGCCGAAAATGACGTTGGCGTGGTGAATAGCGAGATTTCTGGCGGGCGCTGCGCGGTGGTACGCCATCAGGGATCGCTCGACAGCCTCCCGGAGAGCGTGTGGTATTTATTCCGCGAATGGCTACCCGCCAGCGGTGAGACGCTGCGCGATTTTCCGGTCTTCTTCCAGTACCTGAATTTCGTCCATGAGGTGGCGGAACATGAGCTGCTGACGGATATCTATCTGCCGCTTCGTTAACTTCCTCGCAACCTGTCTCACGGTTTGTGACTCAGACCGTGAGATAGGGTATTATCTGCGGCAATATTGCCGTCCGAACGGTCAGCATGCAGATTGAGGATCCCCTGTTAATGAGCGATATGGCAGAGCGCCTTGCGCTACATGAATTTACGGAAAACGCCTACTTAAACTACTCCATGTACGTGATCATGGATCGTGCGTTGCCGTTTATTGGCGACGGCCTGAAGCCGGTACAGCGCCGCATCGTCTATGCGATGTCAGAGCTGGGGCTGAACGCCAGCGCTAAATTTAAAAAATCCGCCCGTACCGTCGGTGACGTACTGGGTAAGTATCATCCGCACGGCGACAGCGCCTGCTATGAAGCCATGGTGCTGATGGCGCAGCCGTTCTCTTACCGTTACCCGCTGGTCGATGGCCAGGGGAACTGGGGCGCGCCGGATGATCCGAAGTCATTCGCGGCAATGCGTTATACCGAATCTCGCCTGTCCAAATACGCCGAGCTGCTGTTAAGCGAACTCGGTCAGGGGACGGCGGACTGGGTGCCAAACTTCGACGGCACGATGCAGGAACCGAAAATGTTACCGGCGCGTCTGCCGAACATCCTGCTGAACGGCACCACCGGTATAGCGGTGGGCATGGCAACAGATATCCCGCCGCACAACCTGCGCGAAGTGGCGAAAGCGGCGATTACGCTGATTGAGCAGCCGAAAACGACGCTGGATCAGTTGCTGGATATCGTCCAGGGGCCGGATTACCCGACCGAAGCGGAGATCATTACCCCACGTGCGGAAATTCGTAAAATTTACGAAAACGGGCGTGGCTCCGTGCGTATGCGCGCGGTATGGACCAAAGAAGACGGCGCCGTGGTGATCACCGCGCTGCCGCATCAGGTGTCTGGCGCGAAAGTGCTGGAGCAGATTGCTGCGCAGATGCGTAATAAAAAACTGCCGATGGTGGATGATCTGCGCGATGAATCGGATCACGAAAACCCGACGCGTTTAGTGATTGTCCCGCGCTCCAACCGTGTGGATATGGAACAGGTGATGAACCATCTGTTCGCCACCACCGATCTGGAAAAAAGCTACCGTATTAACCTGAACATGATCGGTCTGGATGGTCGTCCGGCGGTGAAAAACCTGCTGGAGATCCTCACCGAGTGGCTGGTGTTCCGCCGCGACACGGTGCGTCGTCGTCTGAACTATCGTCTGGAGAAAGTGCTTAAGCGCCTGCATATCCTCGAAGGTCTGCTGGTGGCGTTTCTCAACATCGACGAAGTGATTGAGATTATCCGTAACGAGGATGAGCCGAAACCCGCGCTGATGTCGCGTTTCGGCATCAGCGAAACCCAGGCGGAAGCGATTCTCGAACTGAAACTGCGTCATCTCGCCAAACTGGAAGAGATGAAAATTCGCGGTGAGCAGGACGAGCTGGAAAAAGAGCGGGACCAGTTGCAGGGCATTCTCGCGTCCGAACGCAAAATGAATACCTTGCTGAAAAAAGAGCTACAGGCAGATTCCGATGCCTATGGCGACGATCGCCGTTCTCCGCTGCGTGAGCGCGAAGAAGCTAAAGCGATGAGCGAACACGATATGCTGCCGTCCGAACCGGTGACTATCGTGCTGTCGCAGATGGGCTGGGTGCGCAGCGCCAAAGGTCATGATATTGATGCGCCGGGGCTTAACTATAAAGCGGGCGACAGCTTTAAAGCCGCGGTGAAAGGTAAGAGCAATCAACCGGTGGTGTTTATTGATACCACCGGTCGCAGCTATGCTATTGATCCCATTACGCTTCCGTCGGCGCGCGGGCAGGGCGAACCGCTGACCGGCAAACTCACGCTGCCGCCGGGGGCGACCGTAGAGCATATGCTGATGGAAGGCGATGACCAGAAACTGCTGATGGCGTCGGATGCGGGCTATGGCTTCGTTTGTACGTTTAACGATCTGGTTGCCCGTAACCGTGCCGGTAAAGCGTTGATTACACTGCCGGAAAATGCGCACGTCATGCCGCCGCTGGTGATTGAAGACGAGCACGATATGCTGCTGGCGATTACCCAGGCCGGACGGATGTTGATGTTCCCGGTTGACTCTCTGCCGCAGCTGTCGAAAGGCAAAGGGAATAAGATCATTAATATCCCCTCTGCGGAAGCGGCGAAAGGCGATGATGGACTGGCGCACCTGTACGTGCTGCCGCCACAAAGCACTCTGACTATCCATGTCGGGAAGCGCAAAATCAAACTGCGCCCTGAAGAGTTACAGAAAGTGGTCGGCGAACGCGGACGCCGTGGCACATTAATGCGCGGCCTGCAGCGTATCGATCGCATTGAGATTGATTCACCGCATCGCGTAAGTCATGGCGACAGCGAAGAGTAAGACAGGGGCACCCGTAGGCCGGACAAGGCATTTAAGCCGCCATCCGGCGCTCTGCCGTTGCCGGATGACGACGCAGTAGCGTCTTATCCGGCCTACGGTTTCAGATCGGATTAACATTAAAATTTCCCGTAAAACCGTTGTTTATTCGTGCATTGCGATTAACAATACGTTTTTCCAGAGAGCCACACTTACCAAAATCCTAACCTGAATTTCAGGTGACGTAGAATGCCGGGCTCTTAGGCCTTCAGAGGTTGTTATGCTATATATTTTTCGTCTTATTGTTACCGTTATTTACTCCATTCTGGTCTGTGTTTTCGGTTCTATTTACTGCCTTTTCAGCCCACGTAACCCAAAACACGTGGCGACGTTTGGACATATGTTCGGTCGTCTGGCCCCGCTGTTTGGCCTGAAAGTGGAGTGCCGCAAACCCGCCGACGCGGAAAGCTATGGCAATGCTATCTATATCGCTAACCACCAGAATAATTATGATATGGTCACGGCGTCGAATATTGTGCAGCCGCCAACGGTGACGGTGGGGAAAAAAAGCCTGCTTTGGATCCCGTTTTTTGGGCAACTGTACTGGCTGACCGGTAATCTGTTGATTGACCGTAATAACCGCGCCAAAGCGCATAGCACCATTGCGGCAGTGGTTAACCATTTTAAAAAGCGCCGTATTTCTATCTGGATGTTCCCTGAAGGTACGCGTAGCCGGGGACGCGGTCTGCTGCCGTTTAAAACCGGCGCGTTTCATGCGGCTATCGCGGCTGGTGTGCCGATCATTCCTGTCTGCGTTTCCAACACCTCTAACAAAGTCAATCTAAACCGCCTGAACAACGGACTGGTTATTGTGGAAATGCTGCCGCCAGTCGACGTCAGCGAATATGGTAAAGATCAGGTTCGCGAGCTGGCGGCCCACTGCCGTGCGTTAATGGAGCAAAAAATCGCGGAACTTGATAAAGAGGTTGCGGAACGTGAAGCGACCGGTAAGGTTTAAGCAGCCTTACTCTGTTATTGTAGAAATCATTTTTTCAGGCACAACTCTTTAGCCTGTTTTATATGGAGCTTATATGTCATTCAGTCGGCGTCAGTTTCTTCAGGCATCGGGAATCGCACTATGTGCAGGCGCGATTCCCCTCAGGGCGAATGCTGCCGGTCAGCAACAGCCGTTGCCTGTTCCGCCGTTGCTGGAGTCCCGTCGCGGGCAGCCGTTGTTTATGACGCTACAGCGAGCGCACTGGTCCTTTACGCAAGGCACGCGCGCGCCGGTCTGGGGAGTGAACGGTCGTTATCTGGGGCCGACAATCCGCGTCTGGAAAGGCGATGACGTTAAACTCATCTATAGCAACCGCCTGGCGGAAAATGTCTCCATGACGGTTGCTGGTTTACTGGTACCGGGGCCGCTGATGGGTGGCCCGGCGCGTATGATGTCGCCGAACGCGGACTGGGCGCCGGTGTTGCCGATTCGTCAGAGCGCCGCGACGCTGTGGTATCACGCTAACACGCCTAACCGTACCGCGCAGCAGGTGTATAACGGCCTGGCCGGAATGTGGCTGGTCGAAGACGACATCAGTAAAACGCTGCCCATTCCGAACCATTACGGCGTGGATGATTTTCCCGTCATTATCCAGGATAAGCGGCTGGATAACTTTGGGACGCCGGAGTACAGCGAACCGGGAAGCGGTGGTTTTGTCGGCGATACGCTGCTGGTGAACGGCGCGCAAAGCCCCTATGTCGAAGTGTCCCGCGGCTGGGTGCGGTTACGGTTGTTGAACGCATCGAACTCGCGGCGCTATCAGCTTCAGATGAGCGATGGCCGGGCGCTGCATGTGATTTCAGGCGATCAGGGCTTTTTACCTGCGCCGGTTTCCGTCAAACAGTTGTCACTGGCGCCTGGCGAGCGACGTGAAATCCTGGTTGATATGACCAACGGCGACGAAGTCTCGATCACCTGCGGGGAAGCGGCCAGTATAGTCGATCGGATTCGCGGTTTCTTTGAGCCTTCCAGTATTCTGGTTTCGACCCTGGTGCTGACGTTACGGCCAACCGGATTGCTGCCGCTGGTGACCGATAATCTGCCGATGCGTCTGTTGCCGACGGAGATCATGAGCGGCGCGCCTGTCCGCAGTCGGGACATCAGTCTTGGCGACGATCCGGGGATTAACGGCCAACTATGGGATGTGAATCGCATTGATATTACGGCCCAACAAGGCACCTGGGAGCGCTGGACGGTACGCGCCGATATGCCGCAGTCGTTCCATATTGAGGGCGTCTCTTTCCTGATTCGTAACGTCAACGGCGCTATGCCGTTCCCGGAAGATAGAGGCTGGAAAGATACCGTCTGGGTGGATGGGCAAGTCGAACTGCTGGTCTACTACGGTCAGCCGTCCTGGCCGCACTTCCCGTTCTATTTCAATAGCCAGACGCTGGAAATGGCCGACCGCGGCTCGATTGGGCAAATGCTGGTGAATCCGGCGTCGTAAAGCGTCCGAGTACGGGTCTGAATAGCGCAGACCCGTCAGGGTTTTCAGGAAGGGGCAAACAGCGTGGGAAGCAGCAGACTCAACTGCGGGAAGTAGCAAATCATCGCCATGACCACAAAGAGTGCCAGAAACATCGGTAATAGCGGTTTGACGACTTTATCAATACTGATTTTGCCGATACTGCAACCGACGAACAAAATAGTGCCTACCGGGGGCGTACACAGTCCGATGGTTAAATTGAAAACCATAATAATGCCAAAATGGACAGGGTCGATTCCCAGATGTTGAGCAATGGGAAGGAAAATAGGCGTAAAGATCAGAATAGCCGGGGTAATATCCATAAACGTCCCGACGAGTAACAAAATGAGATTGATAATCAGCAAGATGACCCATTTATTTTCGGACACGCTGGTAATCATTTCATTAATCAGTTCAGGAACATCAGCATTGGTCATCGCCCATGACATTCCCATTGAGCAGCCGACCAGTAAGAGAACAATAGAGCTGGTTACTACCGAATCCAGCAGAATATCGTGCAACTTACTCACATTAATTTCTCGATAAATGGCCGCCAGCGCCAGGCTATAGATTACCGCGATCGCAGAGGCCTCTGTTGGCGTAAATACGCCGCCGATAATGCCGCCGATAATAATAAATATCAGCAACAGGCTGGGCAACGAATCGCGGAATACCGACAGAAACTGCCGCAGGTTGATACGTTCGGCAACCGGGTAATGGTGGCGATGGGCATACAGCGCAGCTACCGTCATTAAAGCCAGCGCGGTTAAGATGCCGGGCAGGTAGCCCGCCAAAAACAGGGCGGCGACAGAGGTGCCGCCGCTAGCCAGCGAATAGACAATTAGCACGTTGCTGGGCGGGATCATCAGGCCAATCGGCGCCGAAGCGACGTTGATCGCCGTAGAGAACGCCGGAGAGTAGCCCTCTTTTTCCTGTAATGGCGACATGATGCCGCCCACCGCGGCCGCAGAAGCGACCGCCGAGCCGGATATCGCGCCAAACAGGGTGTTCGCCAGAATATTGCAGTGCGCCAGCGAACCGGGAAGGCGGCCAACTAACGCCTGAGCCAGATTCACCAGGCGCCGGGCGATTCCCCCGGTATTCATGATATTGCCGGCTAACACAAAAAAGGGGATCGCCAGCAGCGTAAAGCCATCGAGACCGACGGTCATTTTTTGCGAAATAACCGAGATTGCCGCATCCGGGGGAAGGGCTATCAGGATTGAGAATAAGGACGACAGCCCGATAGCGAATGTAATAGGAACGCCGACCGCCAGCATAATGGCAAAACTGCCAAATAAAACAATTATTGGGTAAATATATTCAAAGTCCATATATCCCTCGTTAGCGAAGATGGCGCTGATGATAATTATCAATAACGTTCACAATGGTG
Source organism: Salmonella sp. 741265073_HBA (assembly GCF_046569105.1). NCBI lineage: Bacteria > Pseudomonadati > Pseudomonadota > Gammaproteobacteria > Enterobacterales > Enterobacteriaceae > Salmonella > Salmonella sp. 741265073_HBA. The sequence continues at coordinate 24,804 of NZ_JBKFRY010000005.1, forward strand.
TAGTACACCAGGATGACGCCGCTAATCGGCATGACCCAATAGACTTTATCCATAGGCCATTTTAATACCGGGGACATTTGGCTGACGTGCGCCGCTTTTTCAACAATAATATCACCGCCGTACACCATAAAAATCAGCGCGAACACGGTAATAATCACCTGAATGATACTGTCGAGTACGAGGGCGGGCGTTCGGGAGAGTTTTTGCGCTAACAAATCGATAGCTAAATGTTTTTTTAATCCGGCGGTATAGACGCCGCCTAACAGAATCATCCACATAAAAAGAATCTGGGTGAATTCGTCGAGCGTGCTGCTTGGCGCGTTGAATATAAAGCGCGCTGCCACCTGCCAGGATACGCAGGCAACCATGATCGCCAGAATAATACAGCAGCACCCGGCCAGTATTTTGTTCAGTGCATTGGTGAGTATTCGCATATTACATCCTGTAAAGGGCAGGAGAACCCTGCCCGGCAGATTTACATATTCTCGATGTATTCCAGATCCTTCGCTGACTGAGCATCTTTCGCGCGGAACTCATCAAATAAGGGCTTAACACGCTGTTTGAACGCGGATTTATCAATATCAACAACAGTCGCGTTCATGGCCTTCATGCTCTCATAAGCCTCTTTTTCCGCGGCGGGCCAGATGACGTCTTTCATTTGCTGCATGGATTCATCTGCGGCTTTATATAACGCTTTCCGTTCTTTATCGCTCAATTTGTTAAGTACTTTGGTACTGATGACCAGGACATCCGGCACCATCGTGTGCTCGTCGCGGGAATAGAATTTCGCCACCTCCGCATGACGCATATCGGCATAAACCACGGGGTTGTTTTCGCCGCCATCGACCACGCCTTGCTGGAGCGCGGTATAGAGTTCGCCTTGCGCCATCGGCGTCGGCACGCCGCCGAGCGCTTTCACCATCGCGATAGCGCTGGGGCTTTGCTGCACTCTGATTTTCATACCGGCTAAATCGTCGGGTTGAGTGATGGGCTTACCAGCGTAAAAACTGCGGGCGCCGCCGTCGTACCAGGTTAAGCCGACGAAGCCTTTGCTTTCGGAGGACGCGAGAATGCGTTTCCCTAAGTCGCTTTTCAGTACGTTGTAGTAGTGATCGCGGTCACGGAATAAAAACGGCAGGCTAAACACGCTATATTCCGGCGCAAAAGACTCCAGCGATGCCGCATTGACTTTCACCATTTGCAGAGCGCCGGAGTTCATCAATTCCAGCGATTCACGTTCGTTGCCCAGCGTGGCGTTGGGGTAAATACGAATATTTAATTCGCCGTCCGAATAGGCTTTCGCTTTGTCGGCCAGATAGCTCATCGCTTTGTGAACGGCGTGGCTTTTATCCTGATTGTGGCTCAGTTTCAGCGTGGTTTTGGCGAGCGTTGGGAATGCCAGTAGCAAACAGCCGGCCAGTAATACCGCTGATGTTGTGAATGAACGTGTGTTTTTCATATCTGCTTCCTTATAAGTTGGGATTCCTGTGGTTATCGTTGATTAATTAATAACCTGCTGATACGTAAGGTATTGTGTTGGGGAAAGGCGTGGTGATGGTGTTCTTTATCCCCTGAATTCTGTCAGCCAATTTAATTTAATCAATAGACCAAAGAAAGAGATCTGGTTCACAGAAGAAAGTCATGGTAAAAACAGTGTCGTGAGCAATTCAGCGAAGTTTTTTTATATATTGCTGATAATGCGATGTTTTTTTACTTTTTGTTGTTATGGCGATACTGCGTTTTTAGACGTGGGTATAATTAATTGCATACCAATTTGAAGATATTCATAAGACCAATTTCAAACACCTCAGGCCAGGCCGTTGAAAGTTGTTTCTATTTCGCGCCAGCCCTGCATATAAGGCGATAATCTCCTTCATTTTCGCTATAGATACGGCTTATAATCCCCGACCTTTGATTATTTTTTTGCCAATCGTTTTGGAAGCAATATGAGCGCTATCTCCCTGATCCAACCGGATCGCGACCTTTTCTCCTGGCCGCAGTACTGGGCCGCCTGCTTTGGGCCGGCGCCGTTTTTGCCGATGTCACGTGACGAGATGGATCAACTTGGCTGGGATAGCTGCGACATTATTCTGGTAACCGGCGACGCCTACGTCGACCATCCGAGCTTCGGCATGGCGATTTGCGGTCGTATGCTGGAAGCGCAGGGCTTCCGCGTGGGGATCATCGCCCAACCTGACTGGAACAGCAAAGACGACTTTATGCGTCTGGGAAAACCGAACCTGTTCTTCGGCGTCACCGCCGGCAACATGGACTCGATGATCAACCGCTACACCGCCGACCGTAAGCTGCGCCATGACGACGCCTACACCCCGGACAACGTCGCGGGCAAACGCCCGGACCGCGCCACGCTGGTCTATACCCAGCGTTGCAAAGAAGCGTGGAAAGATGTCCCGGTGATCCTCGGCGGCATTGAGGCCAGTCTGCGCCGTACCGCGCATTACGACTACTGGTCTGATACTGTGCGTCGTTCAGTGTTAGTCGATTCCAAAGCCGACATGCTGATGTTTGGCAACGGCGAGCGTCCGCTGGTGGAAGTGGCGCACCGTCTGGCAATGGGCGAAACCATCGATCAGATTCGCGACGTGCGTAACACTGCGATTATGGTTAAAGAAGCGCTGCCTGGCTGGAGCGGCGTCGACTCCACTCGTCTGGACACGCCGGGTAAAATCGATCCAATTCCCCATCCCTATGGTGAGGATCTGCCGTGCGCGGATAACAAGCCGGTCGCGCCGAAAAAGCAAGAAGCTAAGGCGATTACCGTGCAGCCGCCGCGTCCGAAGCCGTGGGAAAAAACCTATATCCTGCTGCCATCCTTTGAAAAGGTGAAAGGCGACAAGGTGCTGTACGCCCATGCGTCGCGTATTCTGCATCACGAAACTAACCCTGGCTGCGCGCGGGCGCTGATGCAAAAACACGGCGACCGCTATGTCTGGATCAACCCGCCCGCCATACCGCTCTCCACTGAAGAGATGGATAGCGTGTTTGCGCTGCCGTATCAGCGTGTGCCGCACCCGGCTTACGGCAATGCCCGTATTCCGGCCTATGAGATGATCCGCTTTTCGATCAATATCATGCGCGGCTGCTTTGGCGGCTGCTCTTTCTGCTCGATCACTGAACATGAAGGGCGCATCATTCAGAGCCGCTCGGAAGACTCTATTATCAACGAGATCGAAGCGATCCGCGACACGGTGCCGGGGTTTACCGGCGTGATCTCCGATCTGGGCGGTCCTACCGCGAACATGTATATGCTGCGCTGTAAGTCGCCGCGTGCGGAGCAGACCTGTCGTCGCCTGTCATGCGTCTATCCGGATATCTGTCCGCATATGGATACTGACCATACGCCGACGATCAATCTTTATCGCCGCGCCCGTGAGCTGAAAGGCATTAAGAAAATCTTAATTGCCTCCGGCGTGCGCTACGACATCGCTGTAGAAGATCCTCGCTACATTAAAGAGCTGGCAAGCCATCATGTGGGCGGCTATCTGAAGATTGCGCCGGAGCATACTGAAGAAGGTCCGCTGTCGAAAATGATGAAGCCGGGTATGGGCAGCTACGATCGCTTTAAAGAGTTATTTGACCTTTACTCTAAACAGGCCGGAAAAGAGCAGTATCTGATCCCGTATTTTATCTCCGCGCATCCGGGCACGCGGGACGAGGATATGGTGAATCTGGCGCTGTGGCTCAAGCGCCACCGCTTCCGTCTGGATCAGGTGCAGAACTTCTACCCGTCGCCGTTGGCGAATTCGACCACCATGTATTACACCGGTAAAAACCCGCTGGGTAAAATTGGTTATAAGAGTGAAGATGTGGTGGTGCCGAAGGGAGACAGGCAACGTCGCCTGCATAAGGCGCTGCTGCGTTATCACGATCCGGCGAACTGGCCGCTGATTCGCCAGGCGCTGGAAGCGATGGGGAAAAAGCATTTGATTGGCGGTCGCCGTGAGTGTTTGGTGCCTGCGCCGACCATTGAAGAGATGCGCGAAGCGCGTCGCCAGAACCGCAACACGCGCCCGGCGTTGACCAAGCATACGCCGGTGGAACATCAGCGGCAGGGGCTTGCTGCGAATAAGAAGCGCGGGAAAGGCGCGGGGCGTTAAACGGTTTTACAGGTATCCTGTCAGGCTGGATAAGGCGAAGCCGCGATCCAGCGATTATTTTGCCTGATGGCGCTGTGTTTATCAGGCCCACAGATCGACCCAGGCCGAACGCCATCCGGCAGAAGTGCTCCGTATTTATGCCTCACGAATTCTGGCCGCCAGCGCGGCCAGTTTTTCATCATCCGCCCGTTCATGATCGTGTGACGACAGATATCCTTCATACTGTTCGAAAAATTTATTCTGCCGCGATTCAATCGGTTTCCAGTGGGTTAAATCGCCAGTACCGTGCATGGGGCTTAATTTACTGTGCACATGGTCTACACCGAAACCTTCGAAGAACATTCCCGTACGACTGACATCCGGGAAAGCCTTATCCAGTTTCTTAGCCACTTTTTGGGTCGCCAGCATCAGGTCCGCTAACGCCTGCGGCGGTAGATCGAACGCGTAGCTGGGGTAATGTTTTTTCGGGATCACTACGGTAAACCCATCGGTATTCGGAAAAATCGACAAAAAAGCCAGGTGATGCTCATCTTCCCAAACTTTATGACAAGGTGCTTTACCTTCAACTATTTGACAGAAAATGCAGGTCATTCCATTTCTCCGTTAACCGAGGGGCTTATCGATGCGTTAAGCGTTTAATACAACCCTAACACTTTCCACCATGCGAGGCCGACTGTCAAAAAGACCGCCTGATTAAAGAGGCTGATAATAAATCCCGTTCGCCACCAGACGCCCGTCGGTACATAGCCGGCGCCAAAAAGAATGGGGCCGCGTGCGTGGGTATACTGTGTAAGAGAGCAGTACAGGCTGCTGGTAAACGCCAGCATAAGCGCCATCGGCGCTGCCGGTATATTCAAATGCAGACCGACGCCCAGAAACACCGCATACAGCGCGGCGATTTGCGCGTTGCCGCTGGCGAAAAAATAGTGGGTATAAAAATAGGCTGCGTTAAGCAGCAGCAGAATGATTATCCAACTGGTTCCATGCATCGTACTGCCGATGCTGTCGCCAATCAGGTTGCCAAACCAGCTGGTGAATCCTAGTTTCTTCAACTGGTTAGCCATCATCAGCAGCGCGGCAAACCAAATCAACGTATCCCAGGCGCCTTTTTCGCTTTTAACGTCTTCCCAGGTGAGCACGCCGCTCAGTAATAAAATCGAGAGACCGACAAAAGAGGCCGTCGTGGCATCCACGCCGAGCGAGCTGCCAAAAATCCATAGCACCAGCAACACGCCGACGGTCGCCAGCATGAGCCACTCGCCGCGCGTCATACTGCCCATTTGCGCCAGCTCTTTGCGCGCCAAATCCGGCGCATCCGGCGTATGTTTAATTTCCGGACGCGTCAGCCAGTAGACCAGCAGCGGGACGATAAGAAAAGAGACCAGGCAAGGCAGGAGCGCGGCGATAAACCAGCTTCCCCAGCTCAACGTAACGCCGGCGTTCGCTGCCAGTTTTACCGCCAGCAGGTTACCCGTATAACCGGTCATAAACAGTGCGGCGGTGACGTCGTTAACATTGCCAATACAGGTGATCAGAAAGGTGCCGATTTTGCTGCGAGACTCATCTTCCGGATGTGAATCAAAGCTGCGCGCCAGCGAGTCGGCGATCGGGTAAATCACGCCGCCGCAGCGCGCGGTGTTACTGGGCATCGCGGGGGAGAGGATCAGATCGGCAAACGCCAGACCATAAGCCAGACCCAGCGTTCGTTTACCTAACAGACGGATCATTTGTAGGGCGATACGCCGACCCAGCCCGGTTTTGATAAACCCACGGGCAATCATAAAGGCGACGACGATAAGCCAGATCAGCGAACTGTTCAGCTCGCTCAACGCCGTGGTAATCGCGCCGCTGGCCGTTTTGTCGCCGGCAGCATAGGCGAGCGCAAAGACGGTGATACCAATAATACCGACCGCGCCAATAGGCAGCACTTTCGCCACGATAGAGGCGATCGTCGCGACAAAAATAATCGCGGAATGCCAGGCCGGCGCGCTTAACCCGGAAGGGGGCGTTAGCTGCCACAGTCCGGCGGCGATAACCAGAATAAGAATTAATGGGAGCCATTTGACGCCCTGAGATTTTTTTTCCGCCACAATCACACATCCATAAATATTTTATATGTATTAAGTAAATTCATAATAAATATGAATAAATATTCATAAAATCAGAATAATTCTGCGCTTGTGTGTGGGGGAAATATACTGTTAAATGCGCGTAATTGTTTCTTAATGTTTCGGAATGCAAAAAAGCCCGACGACATCGTCGGGCATGACGTGCGATAAATCCGGCTTAACCGCCGAATTGATCCGGATCGGGGCCGAGGCGTTTTCCTTGATCCAGTTTTGCGATCTCGCCTAATTCATCTTTATCGAGACGGAAATCCCAGACAGCAAAGTTTTCTGCGATACGGGAAGGGGTGACGGATTTCGGAATGACGACCAGCCCGCAGTCCAGATGCCAGCGAATAACAATCTGGGCGGGCGTTTTGCCGTATTTATCCGCCAGTTCGCGAATCACTTTCTGATCGAATACGCCTTCGCCGCCCTGCGCCAGCGGGCTCCAGGACTCGGTCTGGATTTTATGCGTCGCATTCCACGCATGTAGCTGGCGCTGTTGCATCAAGGGGTGAAGCTCGATCTGGTTGATCACAGGGGTAACGCCGGTTTCATCGATCAGACGCTGGAGGTGATGGATCTGAAAGTTACAAACCCCGATACTCTTTACCAGCCCCTCTTTTTGCAGCGCGATCATGCCCTTCCAGGCGTCGACATAGTGATCGATAGCCGGTACGGGCCAGTGCATCAGATAGAGATCGAGATAATCAAGCTGCAGTTTTTTCAGACTCTCCTGCAGGGCTTCGCGGGGACGTTTTTGATCGTCATTCCACAACTTGGTGGTGATAAACAGCTCTTCCCGCGCCACGCTCGCTGCTTTTAGCGCTTTGCCGACGCCTTCTTCATTCTGATATGCTGTGGCGGTATCAATCGATCGATAGCCCACCTCCAGCGCTTTATGAATCGCCGCGATCACCTCTTCATTGCTTGCTTTCCAGACTCCCAGCCCAAGTTGTGGCATTACGTTGCCATCCTGTAGCCTGATAATGGTTGGATTAGCCATGATGTGTTCCTCTTTTAATTGGCTCGCCGGAGTCGGGTCCGGCGAGACTAAGTGACTTAAGTCTGGACGAAATGGCCAAAAACGAAAGTCAGAGGCGAAAAAACCTTAGCGCGCCGCTTCATAAATCCGACGGCTGACATCCAGCGTAATATCCTGATTTTCACCTAAATTTGTGCATCCATGCGCCTCAAGTTTAGCCAGTAGCGCCGGAATAGTGCTGCCATCCAGACCGTAATCGGACAAGTGGGTAGGCACGCCCATCTGTTCAAAGAAACGGCGGGTGGCGGCAATGGCGGCATCAATACGCTCGTCGTCGGAACCGTCGGTGATATTCCATACACGTTCAGCATATTGCAGGAGTTTTGCACGTTTAACGTCTCGTTTTTCGTTCCATAGCGCAGGCAGAATGATAGCCAGCGTCTGGGCATGATCGAGACCGTGCATCGCGGTAAGCTCATGGCCCAGCATATGCGTCGCCCAGTCCTGCGGAACACCAGCGCCAATCAGGCCATTCAACGCCTGAGTAGCGGCCCACATCACGTTAGCGCGGACGTCATAGTTTTCAGGCTCTTGCAGCGCTTTGGGACCTTCTTCGATCAGTGTGAGTAAAATGCCTTCGGCGAAACGATCCTGAATTTTGCCGTTAACCGGGTAAGTGACGTACTGCTCAACGGTATGGACGAAAGCATCCACGACGCCGTTCGCAACCTGGCGCGGCGGCAATGTATAGGTGTAGACCGGATCCAGTACGGCAAACACCGGTTGCACGAACGAGGAGTGGAAGGCTTGTTTGTCGCCAGTGGTTTTACGGGAAATGACTGCGCCGGCGTTCGATTCTGAGCCGGTTGCCGGTAGGGTTAGCACAGACCCCATCGGGATTGCGCTACGAATCTCAGTACCGCCGGTTTCCAGAATGTGCCACGGATCGACGCCGTCCGTATACTGCGCCGCTGCGGCGATAAATTTGGTGCCGTCCAGTACGGAACCGCCGCCAACGGCCAGCAGGAAGGTAATATTTTCGTCGCGCACAAGCTGCACGGCCTTCATCAGCGTTTCATAGGACGGGTTCGGTTCAATACCGCCAAACTCCCGAACATCCAGTCCTTTTAACGCTTCCTGAACTTGCGCCAGTACGCCGGTCTTTTTCACGCTACCGCCGCCATAGGTAATCAGCACGCGGGCGTCCTGCGGGATTTGATCGCGAAGATCGACGATAGCGCCTTTACCAAACAGAATGCGGGTAGGGGTATGTAATTTGAAATTGTTCATTGCTCATTCCCTTATGTGGGTAAAAAGAGGGCAGGCGGCTGTCTGCCTGATGGTCATCATTGTGGTCTTGTGAGGGATGTCTCTCAATGCACATTTCTGCCAATGTTTTGCCTATTTCTCCAGAATGCTGGAGAAAATCGCTAAAAATGCGCACAATCCAGCGGAGTGGATTTGATGAAAAAATGGCGCGTTATGAATCGTGAAGCAATTTGCTTACAGTTGGCTGATAAAATTAATCATTTAAAAAATAATGATAAAATAATCAGCGAGCGGCTGGCGGGCATTCGTCTGTTGTATGGTGTTGAACCGGGACCGCGCACGCCGGTCATGTATCAGCCTGGCATCATATTTCTCTTTTCCGGCCATAAAATTGGCTATATTAACAAGCGCAAGTTTCGTTATGACGCTAATGAATATCTCTTACTGACCGTGCCGCTCCCTTTTGAATGCGAGACCTGGGCAACGCCGGAGGTACCACTGGCCGGTATTCGGCTCGACATTGATGTGCTGCAACTGCAAGAGTTGCTCATGGACATTGGCGAAGATGAGCGTTTCCAGTTGCCGATGGCGGCCAGTGGGATTAACTCCGCCACGCTGTCGGACGAGATTTTATGTGCGGTGGAAAGATTGCTGGATGTGATGGAGCGCCCGCTGGATGCGCGGATTCTGGGAAAACAGATTATTCGCGAAATTCTTTATCATGTGCTGATGGGACCGCGCGGCGGGGCGCTGCTTGCACTGGTTAGTCGCCAGACGCACTTTAGCCTGATCAGTCGCGTACTTAAACAGATCGAAATGAAATACACCGAGAACCTGAATGTTGAGCAACTGGCGGCAGAAGCGAACATGAGCGTGTCGGCGTTTCACCATAATTTTAAGGCGGTCACCAGCACCTCGCCGTTGCAGTATTTAAAAAGCTACCGACTGCATAAAGCGCGAATGATGATGATTCACGACGGTATGAAGGCCAGCGCCGCGGCGATGCGGGTCGGCTATGAGAGCGCATCGCAGTTTAGCCGGGAGTTTAAACGTTATTTTGGCGTTACGCCGGGCGAAGATGCGGCAAGAATGCGGACAATGCAAGGGAGCTAAGTGGGGCATCCCGCCACGGGTCAACGAAGCGTAACCGGGCCATCCTGGCCGATTATGGATACGTCAGGCGTTACAGTATTTCTTTTTAATCACCACGACCAGCGTACCTAACAGTCCGGCGACCAGTAGCGCGACGGGAAGGATCATTAAAAATGTCATTACCTGGTCTTCATGGCGCTTAACAAACGGGATCATACTGAGCGCGTAGCCGAAGCTGGTCACGACAGTCACCCACAGCAGGCCGCTTAACCAGTTAAAAAACTGAAACCGGCGGTTGGACAGGCCGGAAATACCCGCCATTGTTGGCAGCAGCGTGCGGACAAACGCCAGAAAGCGCCCGGCAAGCAACGCTAACAAACCGTGACGGTCAAACATGCAGGTGGCGCGCTGATGATATTTTGCCGGAAGCTGCGCCAGCCAGCCCTTGACGGTACGCGTATTACCGAGCCAGCGTCCCTGGATATAACTTAGCCAGCAGCCGAGACTGGCCGCGGCGGTGAGAATGCCAATCGTCGGCAAAAAATGCATCACATCCTGGGCGATCAACGCGCCTGCCAGTAGCAGCAGACTATCGCCGGGTAAGAATGACGCTGGCAGCAGACCGTTTTCTAAAAATAGCGTGGCGAACATGACAAAGTAGACGACGCTAACAACGTGTGGATTCGCCAGCGCGGCAAAATCATGTTGCCAGAGCGCAGCGATAATATCTTGAATGACAGCCATGAACTTTCCTGTGGAACAGCATTTACGCTTTTATCTGCCTATTGTACTCCTGAATCGTCCGGGATGCCTTGATCCCGGACGCAACAAACGCAGACTTTTCCACGGAAATTGTCTGCATATATGTCCATCCCCGGCAACTTTACACAATTCTGGCGAAGCCGGCGGCTAAATCAGCGATCAAATCATCAACACTCTCTAAACCAATATGCACCCGAACCAGCGTACCGGTAAAATCTACGCCGCCTGCGGGACGAATCGCGGCGATCTGTTCCGGCTGATTAGCAATAATCAGCGATTCGTAGCCTCCCCAGGAGTAGGCCATACTGAACAGCGAAAAGTTATCCAGATAGGCTGATAATTCTGCCTCGGTCAGCTTTTTATTGAGCACAAAGGAGAACAGGCCGCTGCTACCTGTAAAGTCTCGTTTCCAGAACGCATGACCTTTGCTACCCGGCAGGGCCGGATGATTAACGCGCGCGACCTGAGGATGGTTCGCCAGCCATGCGGCGATTTTGAGGCTGCTTTCTTGATGCTGGCGCAGTCGGACGCCGAGCGTGCGCAGCCCGCGGCTGGTCATATAAGCCGTGTCGGCGTCGAGCATTTGCCCCATCAGATAGGCGTTTTCCCGCAATTGTTCCCAGCAGCGCGCATTTGCAACGGCAGTACCGACCATCGCATCAGAATGACCAATCAGATACTTAGTGCCCGCCTGGATAGAGATATCAATATCGAACTCCAGCGCTTTGAACAGAACGCCAGCCGCCCAGGTATTATCAATCATGATGACGGCTTCTGGCGCGACGCGTCTGACCGCACTGACAATGGTCGGAATATCATGTACTTCCATGGTAATAGAACCGGGGGATTCCAGAAAAACGACTTTCGTGTTCGGCTGAATATGTTGCGTGATATCAGCGCCGATAAGCGGGTCGAACCAGCTTGTCGTCACGCCCAGTTTGCCGAGAATTTTGCTGCAGAAATCCTGGCTGGGTTCATAGGCTGTGTTGGTCATCAGGATGTGGTCGCCCTGCTCAACGAATGCCAGAATGGTGTTGGCGACCGCCGCCGCGCCGCACGGGAAGAGCGCGCATCCGGCGCCGCCTTCCAGTTCACACATGGCTTCCTGGAGCGAAAAGTGGGTCAGCGTTCCCCGGCGTCCGTAAAATAATTCGCCGTTGGCGCGATTGCGGGTAGCGTGTTTTTTGGCCTCGACGGTGTCAAACACCAGTGAAGAAGCGCGTTGAATCACACTATTCACTGAGCCAAGCGTGTATTTTTTGCTGCGTCCTGCGTTTACCAGTTTGGTATCCAACTGTTTATCCGTCATGTTGCGTTTCCTGATTTTAACCGTCTGGATGTCTAAACTAGCATGAATATAACCATCTGCACCCTGGCGACGTGTGATACAGATGAAAATTTTGCCAAAATAAAAACAGGTGGCTTTTTTAATGCGTAAGCGCAAAGAAAAAGCAGTAAAGGTGCGGCAGTATGTAAATAGTAATGAGAACGACTATCAATTCGACGTTGTTTTGATATTATTATGCTCAGATTTTGTGATTTGCGTCCTGGAGATACAGAGTGGGTAATAATTTGATGCAGACGGATCTCTCCGTCTGGGGTATGTATCAGCACGCCGATATTGTCGTGAAGTGCGTGATGATTGGTCTGATTCTGGCGTCAGTCGTCACCTGGGCTATCTTCTTCAGTAAAAGCGTTGAATTTTTCACGCAAAAGCGCCGCTTAAAGCGTGAACAACTGCAATTAGCCGATGCACGCTCTTTAGATCAGGCTTCCGACATTGCGGCAGGTTTCAGCGCAAAAAGCCTCAGCGCACAGCTCATCAATGAAGCGCAGAATGAACTGGAACTCTCTCAGGGCAGCGAAGATAACGAAGGGATTAAAGAACGTACCGGCTTCCGTCTGGAACGTCGCGTCGCGGCAGTTGGCCGCTATATGGGACGAGGCAACGGTTATCTGGCGACGATCGGCGCCATTTCCCCCTTCGTCGGGTTGTTTGGCACCGTATGGGGCATTATGAATAGTTTCATCGGTATTGCGCAAACGCAGACCACCAACCTGGCGGTGGTTGCTCCTGGTATTGCGGAAGCGCTGCTGGCGACGGCGATTGGGCTGGTGGCCGCGATTCCGGCGGTTGTCATTTACAACATCTTCGCACGTCAGATAGGCAGTTACAAAGCGACGCTGGGCGACGTGGCGGCGCAGGTATTGCTGCTGCAAAGCCGCGATCTCGATCTGAATGCGAGCGCCAGTGCGCAGCCGGTACGCGCCGCGCAGAAATTACGGGTAGGGTAATGCGTCATGGCAATGCGTCTTAACGAGAACCTGGATGACAACGGCGAAATGCATGAAATCAACGTGACGCCGTTTATCGATGTCATGTTGGTTCTGCTGATTATCTTTATGGTGGCTGCGCCGCTGGCGACGGTGGACGTCAAGGTGAATCTGCCCGCTTCTACCAGTACGCCACAGCCGCGCCCGGAAAAACCGGTTTATCTGTCGGTGAAAGCGGATAACACCATGTTTATCGGTAACGATCCGGTGACGGATGATACGATGATTGCCGAGCTAACGGCCCTGACGGAAGGGAAAAAGGATACTACGATTTTCTTCCGCGCGGATAAAACCGTAGAGTATGAAACCCTGATGAAAGTGATGGATATGCTGCATCAGGCGGGCTATCTCAAGATTGGTCTGGTCGGCGAAGAGACCGCGAAAGCGAAATAAGTATTCTGCTGATGCTGCAGGCCGGGTAAGGCGAAGTCGCCACCCGGCTTTTTTATTGCCTAAGATGGCGCCTTGCGTAACAGAAGTGCGCCATCTTAATCGACTTCATGCGTTAGCCTAAATGCTCCCCGCCGCACACGCCGTGCACTTCTGCGGTAACGTAACTGGATTCCTGGCTTGCCAGATAGACATACACCGGCGCCAGCTCTGCCGGTTGGCCGGCCCGCTTCATTGGCGTCTGCTGACCAAACTGCGGAATTTTATCCTGGGTTTGACCGCCGGAAATTTGCAGCGCTGTCCAGATAGGGCCTGGCGCGACAATATTCACACGAATTCCTTTTTCCGCCACCTGTTTCGCCAGGCCACGGCTGTAATTGAGGATTGCCGCCTTGGTTGCCGCATAATCCAGCAGGTGCGGACTGGGCTGATACGCCTGGATAGACGACGTCGTGATAATACTGGCGCCTTTTGGCAGCAGCGGAATCGCTTCCTGGGTTATCCAGAACAGGGCAAAAACGTTAACGGCGAAGGTTTGCTGAAATTGCTCGCTGGTCAGATCTTTTATCTCCGGGATTGCCGTCTGTTTACCGGCCACCAGCGCCAGAATGTCCAGCCCGCCCAGCGCTTCACGCGCCTTATGGACCAGCGAACGGGCGAAAGATTCGTCGCTAAGATCGCCTGGCAATAACACCGCTTTACGGCCGCACTCCTCAATCAGCGCTTTAACCTGCTGGGCGTCCTCTTCTTCCGCTGGCAGATAGTTGATCGCGACATCTGCGCCTTCACGCGCGTAAGCGATAGCGGCAGCACGCCCAATTCCGGAGTCGCCCCCTGTCACCAGCGCCTTACGATCTTTAAGGCGACCACTGCCGACATAACTTTTTTCGCCACAGTCAGGAACAGGCGTCATTTTCGCCTGGACGCCGGGCGCCGGCTGTTTTTGCTTAGGATACTCGCCGGTGTAATACTGCGTGGTAGGGTCGTATAGATGAGACATTGAGCTTCTCCCTTCAGGTTGAACACCCTTTAAGCGTAGACACTTTTACTACCGTAAGAGGGAGATTCAGAACGATCCTTATGCTTCGCCCGTATTCACAACAGAGTTAACTAGCCATGAAGGTTATTTTTCTTGCCGTGCGACGGTGGTGACGTTGCGCGTCCGGTAGTCGCCATCGGAAAGCTTACGCATCAGACGTAGGGTTGCCGTCTCGCGAGCCAGCAGATGCTGCCAGTCACTTTCAAGACGAGACATAATTTTGTCTCGTAATTCAGGATGCTGCTCGATAATGGCATTGATGGTCGCGCCATAAATCTCCTCTTTGACCTGTAACGCATACATCTCCCGTCGGTTTTGCCACTTCAGGCGCACTAACGCCGCCGGTATGGATACCACCTCCTGCGTTACCTTTTCCAGGGTGGCATTTTTGCTGGCGATTAGCGCTGCAAGATTTTGCTTTAAGATAAATTCATCACTTTTATGGTTGTCTAAAGCCAAATAAACGTTATTGTCTTCAACTTCTTTCATCTTTTTCTTCCAGTGAATAAAATAGCGGCATATTGGTTTCGCGAGTGATTAAATTAAGCCAAATGGCATTGCCTTTTTCATTTATCATTGCGGTTTTATCCGCCAGTATTTTACTTAGCGTTTGGGCATCAATATCGCCTTCTGCCTGTAGTGCGTTTATCAGGCGGGCAAACGTTTCAATTTTAGCCACACAATACAGACGTTCTTTAATATGACGGTCGCGTTCTTCAAATAATACGTTTCTGTGTTGCCCGGCAGCGTTAGCGCTAATTAAAATATCTGGCTCGTAATCGCTGAGTTTTGTCTTTCCCTTAGGCAAATTTTTACTGTTTTCTGTGGCTTCAGGGGGCGGCGATGACAGGCGAAAATGAGAGGAAACCAGATGCTCAGGAAGCATGACTAAATATCCTTTACGATCAGTGGCATACTATTTTTAATAGTGTAGGTTTCGTTGACAATAACATGGTGTAATTTTAAAATCAAAAAAAATGGAGCCTGCTATGAACAGTATTTTTTATTCTGTTATTATATTGCTATTACTGACCGGCGCGATACTCTTCCTGATGTGGGAGGTTAATAAAAAACGTCCTGGTGGAAAAATCGTAAATTTAAATCAAACTGAACCCATGACAAAGGAAGAGGGCGAAGATCATTTTTCAGTATTAATGAATTCGATAACGCCGGTATGGTACTGGCGCGTTAACCATGAATATATCGATTTCCTTCATGCAACGATAAAACGAATGACAATGACTGAGTTGAATGAAACGCCTGGATTATTTGACGCACAGCGTCGTTGCAGCGACCTTAACTCTGCCGTTTATAAGTATTACGACAATATTAAGAAGCGTTGTCTGAACGGAGAAAAGGTGCCGTATTCGGATTTGGACGTCCTGAATTTACGTCAGTGTTTTCGGGAGTTCAGTCTTGAGGCCTACCCGGCATTGGTCGCGCTGGTATGGCCGGAATATCAGCGTCCACAGGTTAAACCGGATGAGATTTAGAGCCTATCCCATTAGGGCTATTTTACTTGCCATTTTGGACCTGGGCAGTGCTCAAAATCCTCACGTACTACGTGTACGCTCCGGTTTTTGCGCGCTGTCCGTGTCCAAACTGGCTGCGCCAATAACGCCTGGTGGGATAGGCTCTTAACTGCATGTTGATCTGATGTTGCATGGTTGAGATATACTGTTGCTGGTTTTAGTTACCTGACAGGTCCCTATGGAACGCTTTCTTGAAAATGTAATGTATGCGTCTCGCTGGCTGCTCGCGCCGGTGTATTTTGGCCTCTCTTTGGCGCTGATCGCTTTAGCGCTAAAATTTTTCCAGGAAATTTTACACGTTCTGCCGAACGTTTTTGCCCTGGCGGAGGCCGATCTGATTCTGGTGCTGTTATCGCTGGTTGATATGACGCTGGTCGGCGGGTTGCTGGTAATGGTCATGTTCTCCGGGTATGAGAATTTTGTCTCTCAGCTGGATATCTCTGCGGGCAAGGAGAAGCTGAACTGGCTGGGGAAAATGGATGCGACTTCGCTAAAAAATAAGGTGGCGGCATCGATAGTCGCTATCTCTTCCATTCACCTGTTACGCGTGTTTATGGACGCGAAAAACGTCCCGGATAACAAATTAATGTGGTATGTCATCATCCATCTGACCTTTGTCCTGTCGGCATTCGTGATGGGCTATCTGGACAGATTGACGCGGCATAACCATTGAGCCGCCGTCAACGGCGGGGCAGCCGGGCAAAGGATACTGAGCCCGGCTGTAAAACAGCGCTTCTTTAGCGGTAGATAACCGTCTCCCTGCAGCCTTACGCAATATTTTTACTACATCTATTCATTTACTCAGTAATAAGACTGAAAGATTTTCTCTGCGTTCACAGATATATAACATCTACGGGTACGTGAACGGCGATAACTGTAAAAAAATGGAGAATGCATTATATATTCTCCGCGCCTTGCCGATAACGAGAGTGCGTCATCGTCTGATGACTAATCTCTTATATTCAGCAAGGAAATTCATATGCGTTTGCTGCAAAACTTTACTATTCGTATGGTCATGCTGACGATACTGGGACTTTTTTGTCTACTCTGGTCGGGGGTGGGGTTATACAGCGTCCATGCTTTATCCGAAGTTTCGGAAGGAAATGATATTGACCGGCATCTTGTGCGGCAAATGACGGTGCTAAGCCAGGGTAACGATCAATATTTCCGCTTTGTTACCCGCCTTAGCCGCGCGATGGATGTAAAAATCGGCGGCGGCACGCCCGATTTTGCGCCCGCCCGGCAGTCGCTCGAGAATATGCGTCAGAAGCTGGAGGAGATGAAAGCGCTATCGCCAGGGCCGATGAACCCTGATATCTCAAGGGAGGTCTTGTCCAACTGGCAGGCCTTGCTGGAGAAAGGCGTCGTTCCTCAAATGCAACTGGCACAGCAAGGATCGCTGACCGCCTGGAGCGAACATGCCAGTACGGTCACGCCCGCACTCAGTCGCGCGTTCGGCGCCAGCGCGGAACGGTTTAGTCATGAAGCTGGCGCCATGCTGGATAACACACGTGTGATGGTCGATGGTAAAACCTATACCATCCGCATCCTGCTTATCACGGCGGTGATTCTGGGCATTGCCATCCTGATTTTTACCGATCGCTATCTGGTTGCAATGATGGTGAAACCGCTGGAGCGCATCCGTCAGCAATTTCAGCGCATCGCGCAAGGCGATCTTAGCCAGCCGATTGAAGCGTTGGGGCGTAACTGCGTAGGCCGGTTGGTGCCGCTACTGCGCGCGATGCAGGACAGTTTACGCGAAGCCGTGAGTACGATCCGCGCCGGAAGCGACAATATCTGGCGCGGCGCGACGGAAATTTCTACTGGTAATAACGATCTCTCTTCCCGAACGGAAGAACAGGCCGCCGCGCTGGAAGAAACTGCCGCCAGCATGGAACAGCTTACCGCAACGGTAAAAATGAACGCCGAACACGCTCGCCAGGCGAGTCAGCTTGCGGATGCCGCCTCGCTAACGGCAGGAAAAGGCGGTGAACTGGTTTCCGATGTGGTAGAAACAATGAACGGTATTTCCGCCAGTTCGCAGCAGATCGCCGAAATTACTACCGTGATTAATAGTATTGCTTTCCAGACCAATATTCTGGCCTTGAACGCAGCGGTAGAAGCGGCCAGAGCGGGCGAGCAGGGACGCGGCTTCGCGGTGGTCGCCGGTGAGGTACGTAACCTGGCCAGCCGCAGCGCGGGGGCGGCGAAAGAAATTGAAGCCTTAATTGGCGAATCGGTACGTCGCGTAGCGCAGGGCGCGCAGTTGGTCCAGGAGACCGGTGCGACGATGGAAGCCATCCTGCGCGGCGTCACGGAAGTGACGACGATTATGAAACAGATCGCATCCGCCTCCGAAGATCAGAGTAAAGGTATCTCTCAGGTTGGCGTGGCGATCACGCAAATGGATAGCGTTACGCAACAAAACGCCGCGCTGGTTGAGCAGGTTTCCGCGGCGGCGGCGGCGCTGGAACGGCAGACGGAGGATTTGCAACGCTCCGTACAGCAGTTCCGGCTTTCCGCTAGTGAGCCGCAACAACGCGTAACGGCGAAAGCGGCGCCTGGCGTTCAGAGAATGGCGTCGGCTCCCGCACAGTCGACTGATGAATGGGTTTCCTTCTGATGTGAAGCAAAAAAGCGCGTAATGCGCTGGCCTTCATTTAATTAGTCGCTATATAATTTATTATATAGCGACTAAGGAGGTCAGATGAATAATCATTTTGGGAAAGGGTTAATGGCTGGGTTGCACGCGCCATATGCATATAGCGCGCATCATGCGGTGAATTTCTGTTCTGAGTATAAACGTGGCTTTGTATTGGGTTTTACACACCGTATGTTCGAAAAGACCGGCGATCGTCAACTTAGCGCGTGGGAGGCCGGAATTCTGACGCGTCGCTATGGTCTGGATAAAGAAATGGTGATGGATTTCTTTAAAGAGAATCATTCCGGGATGGCGGTTCGCTTCTTTATGGCCGGTTATCGACTCGAAGGTTGATCCAACAGGGGTATTATCTTGCTTTAATTAATTACACTATCGCCTCTTCCCTTCGTTTTACTGTTCCGTCGAAGTATTATGGCGCACATAACCATAAAAAAAGTGTGGTAAATGGCGTACCGATCGCAATAACTTCTTCGCGAACAGTGCAAAATAAAAGCCAGGTCTTCGTAACGGAATAACTATAAAATGACTGGAGATAATACTCTCATCACTTCTCACGGCATTAACCGTCGTGATTTCATGAAGCTTTGTGCAGCACTGGCCGCTACTATGGGGCTCAGTAGCAAAGCCGCCGCAGAAATGGCAGAATCGGTATCCAATCCACAGCGTCCGCCCGTTATCTGGATTGGCGCTCAGGAGTGTACCGGTTGTACCGAATCACTGCTTCGTGCTACACACCCAACCGTTGAAAACCTCGTTCTGGAGACCATCTCTCTGGAATACCACGAGGTACTTTCCGCCGCATTCGGTCACCAGGTCGAAGAAAACAAACATAACGCTCTGGAGAAGTATAAAGGGCAATATGTTCTGGTGGTGGATGGTTCTATCCCACTAAAAGATAACGGTATCTACTGCATGGTTGCCGGCGAGCCGATCGTGGATCACATCCGCAAAGCCGCCGACGGCGCAGCCGCGATTATCGCTATCGGTTCCTGCTCGGCATGGGGCGGCGTTGCTGCGGCTGGCGTAAACCCAACCGGCGCTGTCAGTCTGCAGGAAGTCTTACCGGGCAAAACGGTTATCAATATTCCAGGTTGTCCGCCAAACCCGCATAACTTCCTGGCGACTGTCGCGCATATCATCACTTACGGCACGCCGCCGAAGCTGGATGCGAAAAATCGTCCAACCTTTGCCTATGGCCGTCTGATTCATGAGCATTGCGAACGTCGTCCACACTTCGACGCAGGCCGTTTTGCCAAAGAATTTGGCGACGAAGGTCACCGTCAGGGCTGGTGTCTCTACCATCTTGGCTGTAAAGGGCCGGAAACCTGGGGCAACTGTTCTACGCTACAGTTCTGCGACGTTGGCGGCGTCTGGCCAGTGGCGATCGGTCATCCTTGCTATGGCTGTAACGAAGAAGGTATCGGCTTCCATAAGGGCATTCACCAGCTTGCTCATGTCGAAAACCAAACTCCGCGTTCAGAGAAACCTGACGTCAATATGAAAGAAGGCGGCAATATCTCTGCGGGCGCTGTCGGTCTGCTTGGCGGCGTAGTCGGTCTGGTTGCCGGCGTCAGCGTGATGGCGGTACGTGAACTGGGGCGTCAGCAAAAGAAAGATAACGCTGACTCACGGGGAGAATAACCGTGAACAGACGTGACTTTATTAAAGCAGCCTCCGGTGGAGCATTGCTGTTGGGCGCCGCGCCGTCTGTCAGCCATGCGGCTGCAGAAAACCGTCCGCCGATTCCAGGTTCGCTGGGCATGCTGTATGACTCCACTCTGTGCGTGGGCTGTCAGGCCTGCGTCACAAAGTGTCAGGATATCAACTTCCCGGCGCGTAACCCGGAAGGGGAGCAGACCTGGTCGAACAACGACAAACTGTCGCCGTATACCAATAACATTATCCAGGTATGGCGTAGCGGCACGGGCGTGAACAAAGATCAGGAAGAGAACGGCTATGCCTACATCAAGAAACAGTGTATGCACTGCGTCGATCCTAACTGCGTTTCCGTTTGTCCGGTGTCGGCGCTGAAAAAAGATCCGAAAACCGGCATCGTCCACTATGACAAAGATGTCTGCACCGGCTGCCGTTACTGTATGGTCGCCTGCCCGTACAACGTACCTAAGTACGACTACAACAACCCGTTTGGCGCGCTTCACAAGTGTGAGTTGTGTAACCAGAAAGGCGTTGAGCGTCTGGATAAAGGCGGTTTGCCTGGGTGCGTGGAAGTTTGTCCGGCAGGGGCCGTCATTTTCGGTACTCGTGAAGAGCTGATGGCGGAAGCGAAAAAACGTCTGGCCCTCAAACCAGGCAGTGAATATCACTATCCGCGCCAGACGTTAAAAACGGACGACACCTATCTGCATACGGTGCCTAAATACTATCCACACCTCTACGGTGAAAAAGAGGGCGGTGGTACTCAGGTGCTGGTGCTGACAGGCGTTCCTTATGAAGATCTGGATCTGCCGAAGCTGGATGACCTTTCAACCGGAGCGCGCTCCGAGCATGTTCAACACACGCTTTATAAAGGCATGATACTACCCCTGGCTGCGCTGGCGGGCTTAACCGTGCTGGTTCGTCGTAATAGCAAAAACGACCATCACGATGGAGGAGACGATCATGAGTCATGATCCAAAACCGCTGGGCGGAAAAATCATCAGTAAACCGGTCATTATTTTTGGACCGTTAATCGTCCTGTGTATGCTCCTTATCGTGAAGCGTCTGGTCTTCGGGTTGGGCTCCGTTTCCGACCTGAACGGCGGTTTCCCGTGGGGCGTCTGGATTGCCTTTGACCTGTTGATCGGCACCGGCTTTGCCTGCGGCGGTTGGGCGTTGGCATGGGCGGTGTATGTCTTTAACCGTGGGCAATACCATCCGTTGGTGCGCCCGGCATTGCTGGCAAGCTTGTTTGGTTACTCGCTGGGCGGCCTGTCGATCACTATCGACGTCGGTCGTTACTGGAACCTGCCGTACTTCTACATTCCAGGTCACTTCAACGTGAACTCGGTACTGTTTGAGACGGCGGTCTGTATGACCATCTACATCGGCGTGATGGCGCTGGAGTTTGCGCCTGCCCTGTTTGAACGTCTGGGCTGGAAAGTGTCGCTCAAGCGTCTGAATAAGGTGATGTTCTTTATTATCGCGCTGGGCGCGCTGCTGCCGACGATGCACCAGTCCTCAATGGGGTCATTGATGATCTCGGCGGGCTATAAAGTGCATCCGCTATGGCAAAGCTATGAAATGCTGCCGCTGTTCTCGGTTCTGACCGCGTTTATCATGGGCTTCTCTATTGTCATATTTGAGGGTTCGCTGGTTCAGGCTGGCCTGAAAGGAAACGGTCCGGATGAGAAAAATTTGTTTGTTAAGCTGACGAATACCATCAGCGTGCTGCTGGCGATTTTCGTCGTCCTGCGCTTTGGCGAACTGATTTATCGCGACAAGCTGTCCTATGCGTTTGCCGGCGATTTTTACTCCGCTATGTTCTGGATTGAAGTCGTCCTGATGGTCTTCCCGTTAGTGGTGCTGCGTGTGGCGAAACTGCGTAATGACTCTCGTATGCTGTACCTGTCGGCGCTGAGCGCGCTGTTGGGCTGCGCGACGTGGCGTCTGACCTATTCGCTGGTGGCATTCAACCCGGGTGGCGGCTACCACTACTTCCCAACCTGGGAAGAATTGTTGATTTCTATTGGTTTTGTGGCTATTGAGATTTGTGCATACATCGTACTCATTCGTCTACTGCCGATACTTCCTCCTTTAAAACAAAACGATCATAATCGTCATGAGGCGAGCAAAGCATGAGCCAGAGAATTACTATTGATCCGGTAACCCGTATTGAGGGTCATTTACGCATTGACTGCGAAATTGAGAACGGCGTCGTATCCAAAGCATGGGCGTCCGGCACCATGTGGCGCGGTATGGAAGAGATCGTGAAGAACCGCGATCCGCGCGATGCGTGGATGATTGTGCAGCGTATTTGCGGCGTTTGTACGACAACTCACGCGATCTCCTCCGTTCGTGCGGCGGAAAGCGCGCTGAATATTGATGTTCCCGTCAACGCGCAGTATATCCGTAATATTATTCTGGCGGCGCATACCACCCATGACCACATTGTCCATTTCTACCAGCTCTCTGCGCTGGACTGGGTGGACATTACCTCTGCGCTGAAAGCCGATCCGGAAAAAGCCTCCGCGATGCTGGATGGCGTGTCGAGCTGGCACCTGAACAGCGCGCAAGAGTTCACGAAAGTTCAGAACAAGATCAAGGATCTTGTCGCCAGCGGTCAGTTAGGTATTTTCGCCAACGGCTACTGGGGGCACCCGGCAATGCAGTTACCGCCGGAGGTCAACCTGATTGCGGTCGCTCACTATCTGCAGGCGCTGGAATGTCAGCGTGACGCTAACCGCGTGGTGGCGTTGCTGGGCGGTAAATCGCCGCATATCCAGAACCTGGCGGTCGGTGGGGTGGCGAACCCGATCAATCTCGACAGCATCGGTACGTTGAACCTTGAACGCCTGATGTACATCAAATCGTTTATCGATAAGCTGAGCGATTTTGTCGAGCAGGTGTATAAAGTGGATACCGCAGTCATCGCGGCCTACTATCCGGAATGGCTGGAGCGTGGCAAAGGCGCTGTGAACTACCTGAGCGCGCCGGAATTCCCGACCGACGGTAAAAACGGCAGTTTCCTGTTCCCGGGCGGTTACATTACCAATGCCGATCTGTCGACATACCGTCCGATCACCTCTCACTCCGACGAGTTCCTGATTAAAGGTATTCAGGAGAGCGCGAAGCACGCCTGGTATAAAGATGAAGCGCCGCAGGCACCGTGGGAAGGCACTACGATCCCGGCTTACGACGGTTGGTCGGATGACGGTAAATACTCATGGGTCAAGTCGCCGACATTCTACGGCAAAACCGTAGAAGTCGGGCCGTTGGCGAACATGCTGTGTAAACTGGCTGCAGGTCGTGAATCCACCCAGACTAAGCTCAATGAAATCATTGCGCTTTATCAGAAGCTGACCGGCAAAACGCTGGAAATGGCGCAACTTCACTCTACGCTGGGTCGTATCATCGGGCGTACCGTTCACTGTTGTGAACTGCAAAACATATTGCAGGATCAATACAACGCGCTGATTGTAAATATCGGCAAAGGTGATTACACCACGTTTGTGAAGCCGAACATTCCGGCGACGGGCGAGTTCAAGGGCGTGGGCTTCCTGGAGGCGCCGCGCGGTATGCTGTCTCACTGGATGGTGATTAAAGACGGTATTATCAGTAACTATCAGGCAGTGGTGCCATCGACCTGGAACTCAGGTCCGCGTAACTTCAACGATGACGTGGGGCCGTACGAACAGTCGCTGGTCGGTACGCCGATCGCCGATCCGGCGAAGCCGCTGGAAGTGGTACGTACCATCCACTCCTTCGACCCTTGCATGGCGTGCGCGGTACACGTGGTGGACGCCGATGGCAATGAAGTGGTCTCGGTGAAGGTTTTGTAATGCGGATATTAGTCTTAGGGGTCGGCAATATTTTGCTGACCGATGAAGCCATCGGGGTGCGTATTGTTGAAGCGTTAGAGCAACGATACACCCTGCCGGATTTCGTTGAGATTCTGGATGGCGGTACGGCGGGAATGGAACTTCTTGGCGATATGGCGAGTCGGGATCATTTGATCATTGCCGACGCCATCGTGTCGAAAAAGAACGCGCCGGGAACCATTATGGTACTGCGCGACGATGAAGTTCCGGCGCTGTTCACCAACAAAATCTCCCCCCATCAGCTTGGACTGGCCGACGTATTGTCGGCCCTCCGCTTTACCGGCGAGTTTCCGAAGAAACTGACCCTGGTCGGCGTTATTCCACAGTCGCTGGAACCGCACATCGGCTTAACGCCAACCGTCGAGGCGATGATTGAACCTGCGCTTGAGCAGGTTCTTGCTGCGCTGCGTGAATCCGGCGTCGAAGCAATTCCTAAGGAGACGGCGCATGTCTGAAACGTTTTCCGGATTCGACACGGCGCCCGTCGCCCGGGTTCAGGCGGCGTTTGAAGAGATAGCCCATCGTTCGATGCACGATCTTTCGTTTCTGCATCCGACTATGCCTGTGCATGTCTCTGATTTTACGTTGTTTGAAGGACAATGGACGGGCACGGTAATTACGCCGTGGATGTTAAGCGCATTAATCTTCCCTGGCCCGGACCAGATCTGGCCCGGGCGTACCGTCGGTGAAAAACTCGGTCTGCAACTGCCTTATGGCACGATGACCTTTACCGTTGGCGAACTGGAAGGCGTTTCGCAATATCTTGCCTGCTCGTTGATGTCGCCGCTTTCCCGTAGCCTGTCGCCGGAAGAGGGCGTCCGGCTGGCGGATGACTGCGCGCGGATGCTGTTATCCCTGCCGGTAAGCAATCCTGATGCGCCGCAGACAAGCCGGCGTGCGTTGCTGTTTGGCCGTCGGAGCTGTGAGAATGCATGAGCTGTCTCTTTGCCAAAGCGCCGTTGAAATTATTCAGCAGCAGGCAGAACAGCACGGCGTGGCGCGCGTCACCGGCGTATGGCTGGAGATAGGCGCGCTTTCGTGCGTTGAAGAGCGCGCGGTTCGTTTCAGCTTTGACATCGCCTGCCAGGGGACTTTAGCGCAAGGGTGCGAATTGCACATCGACTACAGACCGGCCCAGGCCTGGTGCTGGGATTGCAGTCAGGTGGTGGAAATTCTCAGGCATGACGCGCAATGTCCGCATTGTCATGGCGATCGCCTGCGGGTGGATACCGGCGATTCGTTGAAAGTAAAAAGTATTGAGGTCGAATAACCCGCATTTTATTTCAGGTGGTTAATTATGTGTATTGGCGTCCCCGGTCAGGTGCTGGCCGTCGGAGATGATATTCACCAGCTTGCGCAGGTGGAAGTGTGTGGCATCAAACGTGATGTCAATATTGCTCTGATTTGTGAAGGTAAGCCAGCCGATCTGATAGGGCAATGGGTATTGGTACATGTTGGTTTTGCGATGAGCATCATTGACGAAGACGAAGCGAAAGCCACGTTAGATGCGCTGCGCCGCATGGAGTACGACATCACCAGCGCGTGATCCCTTAATCACCTCTATTATATCGCTCTATAATCGTTGTATAATTATTTATATATCGATTATGGGGCGAAACCTATGAATAAATTTTTGCGCCAGCTCTCTCTGCTGGCGTTGCTTTTTTGCTGGCCGTTAATGTCACAGGCGGCGCGTACTTTTACCGATCAAATTGGCCGCCAGGTCACGGTTCCCGACACCGTCGACAGAGTGGTGGTGCTCCAGCATCAAACGCTCAATCTCCTTGTACAGATGAATGCCACTGACAAAATCGTTGGGGTCATGGCGAACTGGAAACAGCAATTAGGCGACGGCTATGCGCGTCTGGCGCCGGAACTGGCGCAAAAAGCCTCGCTGGGCGATCTAACGCACGTTGATCCTGAAAAACTGGTGGCGCTGCGCCCGCAGGTGGTGTTTGTCACGAATTACGCTCCGCAGGAGATGATCGACAAGATCAGCCGTCTTGGCATTCCGGTGGTGGCGATTTCGCTGCGCCATGATGTTGCTGGCGAGCAGGCTAAAATGAACCCGACCCTGGCCGATGACGAGCAGGCTTATAATCGCGGGCTGCGTGAAGGAATAACGCTGATTGGCGATATCGTCAATAAACCGCAGGAGGCGAAAGCGCTGATTGAGGCGATGGATAAAGGTCGCAAGATGGTCAGCGACCGTTTGCAGTCGGTTCCTGAAAATGAGCGGGTTCGCGCCTATATGGCGAATCCGGAGCTGACCACCTACGGTTCCGGTAAATATACCGGTCTGATGATGGCCCATGCGGGGGCGCTGAATGTAGCGGCATCCTCGGTGAAAGGCTTTAAGCAGGTGACAATGGAGCAGGTGATCGCCTGGGATCCACAGGTGATCTTTGTCCAGAATCGCTATCCGAAGGTCGTCAATGAGATCCTGCACAATCCCCAGTGGCAGGTCATTGGCGCGGTGAAGCATCATCGGGTTTACCTGATGCCGGATTATGCCAAAGCCTGGGGATATCCGATGCCGGAGGCGGTGGGAATCGGCGAACTGTGGATGGCGAAAAAACTCTATCCGGAAAAATTCCACGATATTGACATGCAAAAGGCCGCTAACGACTGGTATCAACGTTTTTACCGTACTGACTATCAGGGCGTACAGTGATGCGAATACTGGCTGCGGGGAGCTTGCGCGTCGTCTGGCCGCAGCTAATGGCGGCGTTTCAGGCGGATGCGGTATGTGATTTCGGTCCGGCGGGGCTGTTACGTGAACGCATCGAAGCGGGCGAAGCGTGCGACTTTTTTGCTTCGGCGAACCTGGCGCATCCGCAGGCGCTGCTGGAAAGCGGGCGGGCGCTGCGGGTCGCGCCTTTTACGACGAACCGTTTGTGTCTGAGCGTGCGGGCACAGGCGATGCGTGAAGGCGAGGACTGGCTGTCGCTGTTAACCCGGCGGGATCTGCGGATCGGCACCTCAACAGCAGGTTGCGATCCTTCCGGCGATTATACGCAGCAGCTTTTTTCGCGGATGGGCAAGGAGGGCGAAGCGGTCCGAAAACGCGCGGTAGCGCTGGTTGGCGGCAGGCAGACTTTGCCGTTACCGGCGGGCCGGCTGGCGGCGGAATGGCTCATCAATCATGATTACACCGATATCTTTATCGGCTATGCCAGCTATGCTCCCAGGCTACGGCTGGTTAATTCGCTGCGAGTGGTTGATATCCCGGAACCTTATAATCCCGTGGCTGAATATGGCTTTGCCTGCCTGAGCGAGCAGGGAAAAACGCTTGCCGACTTTTTAATATCAGCACGGGCGAGGTTGATTCTCATGCAACATGGGTTTAGTGAAGTGCCGAATATGACACACTCGCAGAACGGATAAGCGAAGCGTCAGCAGGGAATACCATGCCGGATGACGACATTACTACCTCATCCGGCCTCATGGTTTAACTTTGACGTTTATCTTCGGTATGGTTTTCGAAGTCGCTGGCGTCATGGCGTTCGTGAAGCTGTTCGTTCAATGGGCCGTTGGTCCGGTTGACAATGCGCCCCCGCTTTACCGCCGGACGTTCGGCTACCTGTTTCGCCCAGCGTTGTACGTTTTGATAACTTCCGGCATCCAGAAACTCCGCTGCATCATAGACATTCCCCAGCACCACGTTGCCGAACCACGGCCAGATGGCCATATCGGCAATAGTGTACTCTTCTCCCGCGACATACGGGTGGTGAGCTAACTGCTTATCCAGCACGTCCAGCAGACGCTTGGCTTCCATGGTGAAGCGATTAATGGCGTACTCAATTTTTACCGGCGCATAATGATAGAAATGACCGAAACCGCCACCGAGGAACGGCGCCGCGCCCTGTAGCCAGAACAACCAGTTAAGGGTTTCTGTGCGCTTAGCCAGATCCTGCGGCAGGAAATGGCCAAACTTATCCGCCAGATAAACAAGAATTGCGCCCGACTCAAAAACTCGAATCGGCGGGTTGTGTGAATTATCGCGCAGCGCCGGAATTTTTGAGTTCGGATTGATGTCAACAAAGCCGCTGGAGAACTGATCGCCCTCGCCGATGCGAATCAACCAGGCGTCATATTCGGCGCCGGTCACGCCCAGCGCCAGGAGCTCTTCCAGCATAATGGTCACTTTCTGGCCGTTAGGCGTCCCCAGCGAATAAAGCTGTAACGGATGTTTGCCGACGGGCAGCGTTTTGTCGTGCGTCGGGCCGGAAACCGGGCGATTAATGTTAGCGAACGCGCCGCCGCCGGATTTATCCCACGTCCAGACTTTTGCGGGTTGATAAGTATTATCTGCCATATTGACCTGCCTTCACAGTGGTGGTGTTGAAGCAGTGTAGCAGCTTGCTAACCTGACATTTAACCGATTGGGACATTCCGGCGAGTGAAATTTTAACCTTCTGGCCTCAGTGTGCCTTATTGAGGTGTATGATTATGTCGACCTCTGTCCGGTTAGTGTCACAGAGCAGACAATCAGAGCGAAATCACGCCAGGCTGCTCAGGCGGTCTTGTTTTGAGGTAAGTGCATGAGCAAAGGAACCACCAGTCAGGATGCCCCCTTCGGGACATTATTGGGTTACGCCCCCGGCGGCGTAGCGATCTACTCTTCAGATTACAATTCCCTCGATCCGTGGGACGACGACGACGCAGCTTTTCGTAGCTACATCGACGATGAATACATGGGGCATAAATGGCAGTGCGTGGAATTTGCCCGCCGTTTTCTCTTTCTGAATTATGGCATTGTTTTTACTGACGTCGGCATGGCCTGGGAAATCTTCTCGCTGCGTTTTCTGCGCGAGGTCGTGAATGACAATATTTTGCCTTTGCAGGCCTTCCCGAACGGTTCGCCGCGCGCGCCGGAGGCCGGGGCGCTGCTCATCTGGCAAAAGGGCGGCGAGTTTAACGAAACCGGGCACGTTGCGATTATCACCCAGCTCCTGGATAACAAAATTCGTATTGCTGAGCAAAACGTTATCCACACGCCATTGCCGCCAGGGCAGCAGTGGACTCGCGAACTGGAAATGGTCGTAGAAAACGGGTGTTACACCCTGCGCGACACCTTTGATGACACGACGATTTTAGGCTGGATGATCCAGACCGACGACACGCAATACAGTTTGTCACAGCCTGACATCGCGAATCAGTCGCTGGCGATTCGCGGCGCAAGACTGCCAGAGAAAGGTCAGTTTGACGGTCAGTGGCTGGATGAGCGCGATCCGTTACAAAAAGCCTATGTACAGGCGAACGGACACGTTATCAATCAGGACCCGTACCAGTATTTTACCATCACCGAGAGCGCTGAACAGGAGCTTATCAAAGCGACCAATGAGTTGCATTTGATGTACCTGCACGCCACGGACAAAGTTTTAAAAGACGATAATCTGCTGGCGCTATTCGATATCCCCAAAATTCTTTGGCCGCGTCTGCGCCTCTCCTGGCAGCGCCGTCGTCACCATATGATCACCGGTCGTATGGATTTCTGCATGGATGAACGCGGGCTGAAAGTCTATGAATACAATGCCGATTCCGCATCATGCCATACCGAAGCGGGATTAATTCTCGAAAAATGGGCAGAGCAGGGCTATACCGGTAAAGGGCATAACCCGGCGGAGGGCTTAATTAACGAGCTGGCAGGCGCCTGGAAACACAGTAAAGCGCGTCCTTTCGTCCATATCATGCAGGATGATGATATCGAGGAGGACTATCACGCGCAGTTTATGCAGCAGGCGCTGCATCAGGCCGGTTTCGCGAGCAAAATTCTCCGCGGGCTGGGCGAGTTGCGCTGGGATGACGCCGGGCAGTTGATCGATGGCGACGGACGGCTGGTGAATTGTGTCTGGAAAACCTGGGCGTGGGAAACGGCGATGGAGCAGATACGCGAAGTCAGCGAGACGGAGTATGCCGCAGTGCCTATTCGTACCGGGCACCCGGAAAATGAAGTCCGGCTGATTGATGTATTACTGCGCCCGGAAGTGTTGGTGTTTGAACCGCTGTGGACGGTGATCCCGGGTAACAAAGCGATCCTGCCCATCCTGTGGTCGCTCTTCCCGCATCATCGCTATTTGCTCGACACGGATTTTACCGTTAACGATGAGCTGGTGCAGACCGGCTATGCGGTAAAACCGATTGCCGGACGTTGCGGTAGTAATATTGATTTGGTGAGCCATCAGGAAGAGCTCCTGGATAAAACCAGCGGCAAGTTCGCCACGCAGAAAAATATCTATCAGCAGTTGTGGTGCCTGCCGAAGGTCGCCGGGAAGTATATTCAGGTCTGTACGTTTACCGTGGGCGGTAACTACGGCGGTACGTGCCTGCGCGGCGATGATTCATTAGTCATTAAAAAAGAGAGCGATATTGAACCGTTAATTGTCATCAAAGCGTAACGGGGTCATTCTCGTCGGGATATCGGCGTGGGTGCCGATATCCCGCCTGTTGTGTTTACCAGCGAACGGCTGTCAGCCTGCCATTTACTGGTAACATATGAGAAATAATATCACAAATTATTCTTAACTTTTCTGACGCAGGCGGTGACGCTCGCCGCGTTGGCGCATCCGTTTCCAGATTTTCGTCTAATCGGTACTTTTTGCGGCCGGTTACGCCGCCCCCTATCCCTTTGGATTTAGGTCATGCCTGTTTGGCTGGTAAACGGACAGCATAATATATTGACGAGTTTAAATGATATTGTTAGTCATATAAAAAGTTTACGTTAGGTTATTTTTCTATTGCAAAAGTTTGCGTTTAAACCCTGTCTGCAATCTTCGGGCCGAAATATAGATACACCTAAGTAAATGCAGTTAATTATTATTATCAGCCTTGTAAATGATATTTGCGTATAAAGCGAAGCGACTTCCATTATGACTATTAATAGTATTGTTGAATAGTTTACTTTGTAATTATTTAAGTTTGGTGGACGTTTTGTCTTATTCTGGTGAGCGTATGGTTATGGCAGATGACAGCCGATTTTTCATTATGTTAGCATGAGTTGATAATACTTTATCCAGGCATAGATCAGGATGTCCACATATAATAAGGAGAATGGTATATGTTTAAAAAAGTATTAGGCTTGCGCCACTGGAATAATAATGTTGTAAAAATACCGCCGCCAGCAGCAGAATCTGGCGCTAATGCGTCTGACGTGGTGGTGGATACTCCTGAGCCTTATGAGCGGATACTGTGTCAAAAAATTCTGATGGGGATCTCGACGATCGATATCATTCGTAATGCCATCATTAAGTCCTGTGAGCAGCTCAACATTGAAAAAGAACGCATTAATGAACTTAACGAACAGAATGATAAAGCCAGAAGTTCATTAAAATCGCTCGTGGAATTTATCACCGAAATTGG
This sequence comes from Salmonella sp. 741265073_HBA, assembly GCF_046569105.1. Taxonomy (NCBI): domain Bacteria; kingdom Pseudomonadati; phylum Pseudomonadota; class Gammaproteobacteria; order Enterobacterales; family Enterobacteriaceae; genus Salmonella; species Salmonella sp. 741265073_HBA. The sequence continues at coordinate 55,994 of NZ_JBKFRY010000005.1, forward strand.
CACGACTTCATCGGATATTGGCTGTCGTATGGGCGACTTAAATACCTCTTTAACGCAAATTAATGCGTGTATTAAAGAGATACAGAAGATCGCTAACCAGACCAATTTGATAGCGATTAACTCCGCGATCGAGGCCGCGCGCGTAGGGGATGCCGGGCGTGGTTTTAGCGTTATTTCGAAAGAGGTGAAAAACCTGTCCGAAGATGTTAAACACAGTTCGAAAAGCGTCAGTACGTTAACCTCTGTAATCAAAGATAATACGGCCAGAGTGAGTGAGGTGCTGGATAACCAACAGCCGGTTATTGATAATATTACGACTAACATAAATCAAATTGTGGAGTCTATTGGCATCGTCATCGATAAATCGCTGAGCATGAAATCGGTCATGCAGTACATCTCTACGGTGCAGTTTTTGAATATTGTCAAAGTTGACCATGTTATCTGGAAAATGGAAGTCTACAAATTACTCTTAAATAAAGACATAAACAGTAAAATAACGATGCACGATCAGTGTCGGCTGGGGAAATGGTACTACGGTTTTGAAGGGCAGCAGTTTAGCAATTACTACAGTTTCCGTAGTCTGGAAGCGCCGCATAAAGAGGTGCATACCGCTGGTCACTCTGCGCTGAACTATTTTGCCGCAGGCAATATGAATGCGATGTCGCAAGAACTCGACAGAATGGAGCGATCCAGTAATGAGGTGGTTAACCAGCTGGAAATGCTGGCTGTCGATTTGTTAAAAGAAACCACACTGTGAAGTCATGAGTTATTACCGTATAACCAACAGGAGCCATCATCAACAGGACTGATGTATCACATTTTCTGCACTGGAGTTATTCCGGACAGAGAAAAGAAGCATGACGCAGAAGATGGCTGTGTTTGTTTACCCGAATCACTTACCTTAGTAAGTGATTCGGGATTAATCAGCAACATCTTTGCTTTTTATCGGCGGCCAGACTTTGGCTGGAAAAGTGCGTTACTGCTAAATTTCTCACTCTCTTACCGCCTTCCTGCCCCTCGAAATACCTGAGACCTGTGCTCACAGATTAATAGCGATTATTTAATCGTGAAATAACGCTGGGCATTATTGAAGCAGATATCCTGAACCATACGGCTTAGCATCGCTTCATCATCAGGAATCTCTCCGTCCTGCGCCCACTGTCCCAGCAGGTTACAGAGAATACGACGGAAATATTCATGTCGCGTATAAGAAAGGAAACTGCGGGAGTCGGTCAGCATCCCGACAAACTGACTTAACAGTCCCATTTGCGACAGTTGCTCCAGTTGGCGCAGCATCCCGTCTTTCTGATCGTTAAACCACCAGCCGGAACCAAACTGCACTTTTCCGGCAATTCCCGGCCCCTGGAAGTTACCGATCATGGTCGCCAGGACTTCGTTATCACGTGGGTTCAGGCAATAGAGGATAGTCTTGGGCAGTTCATTGGTCACATCCATACTGTCGAGCAAACGGGAGAGCGCCCAGCTAATGTTATTATCGCCAATGGAGTCAAAGCCGGTATCCGGCCCCAGCAGGCGGAACATCCGGGTATTATTGTTACGGATCGCGCCAATATGTAGCTGCATCACCCAGCCGCGTGCGGCGTACTGACGGCCCAGCCAGACCAGCACCGCCGTGGTAAACTGGGCGATCTCAAGTTCGCTCAGCGTTTCGCCAGTCAGACGTTTGCCCAGAATGGCGTCAAGCTGTGCGTCGTCGGGTACTGGCGCAAATCGCAGCGTTTCAATGCCATGATCCGACGCGCGGCAGCCGCAGGCGGCGAAATGGTCGAGACGGCGAGTGAGCGCCTGACGTAAATCGTCGAAACGGGTAATGCTGACATCTGCCGCCGCTTCCAGTTTCCCCAGGTAATCGACAAAGCCGTCCAGTTCGATTTTGAAAACTTTGTCGGGGCGCCAGCTTGGCGCGACTTCAATATCAATGCTGTCGTCGGCGGCTATCTGGCGGTGATATTCCAGAGAATCTATCGGGTCGTCGGTGGTTCCGACCATCCGCACATTCATCTGCTGCATAATACCGCGCGCGGAAAAGGCCGGCGTCGCCAGTTTCTCATTACACTGCGTCCAGATACTTTCCGCAGTATCCGGTCCGAACAGTGTACCTGTAATGCCAAATGGACGGCGTAGTTCAAGGTGCGTCCAGTGATACAGCGGATTGCCCAGCGTTTTTGGTACGGTATTGGCCCAGGCCATATATTTTTCATAATCGCTGGTCTCTTTGCCGGTGATCAGCGATTCATCCACGCCTGCGCTTCGTAGCGCTCGCCATTTATAGTGGTCGCCTTCCAGCCAGATCTGACCGAGGTTATCGAAACGGCGATCGTCGGCGATTTCCTGCGGACTTAAATGGCAGTGGAAGTCATAAATCGGCATGGGCGCGGCGTATTTATGGTACAGCGTGCGGGCAATGTCGTTTTTAAGTAGAAAATCTTCAGTCATAAACGTAGCCATGATTTATCTCCTTACTTAGCCAGCGCTTCTACCGTGGCTTTCGCGCCATTCTGCAATAGCTGTTGGTAAGCGTCGGTAACGGCTTGCACAAATTCGTGGTTCTTCGGCAGGTCGTTGCCAAAGATAGACTCGATGGCCAGTAGCCCGCGAACGCGTTCTTCCGGCGTCTGATATTGCTGATGAATCGCCTGATACTGCGCGAGCAGCGGATCGACGACATCAATGGTTTTACCTTGTTCATCGATACCGCCGACGTAACGCATCCATCCGGCGACGCCCAGCGTCAGGCGGCGATAGTCATCGCCCTGTTGCAAGTGCAGACGTACCGGGTCCAACAAACGCTGCGGCAGTTTCTGACTGCCATCCATCGCGATCTGCCAGGTGCGGTGTTTCAACGAGGGGTTAGTGAAACGCGCGATCAACAAATTCGCATACCCTTCCAGATCGGTGCCTTCCGGCATTGACAACGTCGGCGCTTGTTCATCAAGCATCAGCGCCAGCGCCGCGCGACGGTAAGCCGGGTTGGTCATGGTATCGGCGATAGTGTCATACCCGCCGAGATAACCCAGATAGGCGAGGAAAGAGTGACTGCCGTTAAGCATACGCAGCTTCATCATTTCAAACGGTACGACATCTGCAACGAATTGCGCGCCGACGGTGTCCCAGTCCGGGCGACCATTCACAAAGTTATCTTCGATGACCCACTGGCGGAAGGGTTCGCAGGCGATAGCGCAGGGATCATAAACCCCTAACTGGTCGGCAACCAGTTGTAGCGTCTCTTCGGTCGCTGCCGGAACAATGCGGTCAACCATGGTGCAGGGGAAGGTCACATTGTCGGCAATCCATGCGGCGAGGGCGGCATCGCGAGCTTTTGCCAGACCGAGGACGGCAGCCTTCGCGACGTGACCATTCTCGCGCACGTTATCACACGACAGCACGGTAAAAGCTTTCAGTCCTTGCTCCCGGCGCATGTTTAGCGCTTCGACAATATAGCCAATGGCGGATTTAGGCTGCTGTGGATGGGCAAGATCGTTTTGGATCAGAGGGTTATTGACATCAAGCTCGCCGCTGGCGGGGTCGGTGCAGTAGCCTTTTTCGGTCACGGTTAAGGAGACGATGGCGGTTTCCGGGCGCGCCATTGCCGCCAGAATCCCTGCATGACCGTCGAATTCAGGGTGCAGCGCTTCTTTCATTGAACCGATAATTTTCAGTTCGGTGCTTTCTGCGCCGCGTTCTGCAACGGTGTACAGCAGATTTTGCGCTTTCAGGTTCGCGATCAGCCGTGCGTCGTTACCCGGCATCAGGTTCACTTCACAAATGCCCCAGTCGCTGTCGCTCTTTTCCAGTAGATGATGAGTAAAGAGCGCCTGGTGCGCGCGGTGAAACGCCCCGCAGCCCAGATGCACAATACGGGATACCAGACGTGATTTGTCCCAGTTTGGGCGGGCGACGGAAACCTGGGCGGTGGCGATATTCTGTTCCATTGCAAACTCCTGTCATTCGACGTCTTCGCCCGCGATCTCCGGGGCGAGGCATGTTGCTATTGCATTGAGTAGGGGAAATCGCATGACGCGTCGCGCCATGCGAAAGAAGGTTATTTGCTAAAGAAAGCGCGCTGGATAGCCAGTTCGACGCCGCGGACTTCCGCAAGCCCTTTCAGACGGCCAATGGCGGAATAACCCGGATTCGTTTTCTTCTTCAGATCGTCCAGCATCTGATGACCGTGGTCCGGGCGCATCGGGATCAGATCGTCGCTACCTTCGGCTTTACGACGGTGCTCTTCTTCCACAATCGCTTTAACGACTTCATACATATCCACATCGCCGTGCAAATGGGCGGCCTCGTGGAAGGTCTTCGGATTCTCTTCGCGTAGCGTAGAACGCAGATGCGTAAAGTAGATGCGCGGACCAAATTGCTTGATCATATCAACCAGATCGTTGTCGGCGCGCACGCCGTAAGATCCGGTACACATGGTGAAGCCGTTCGCCATGCTATTAACGGTTTCCACCATCCATTGCATGTCTTCAATGGTAGAGACAATGCGCGGCAGGCCGAGAATAGGGCGCGGCGGATCGTCAGGGTGAACGGCCATACGCACGCCAACCTCGTCGGCAACCGGAATAATGGCTTTCAGGAAATAGGCAAAATGTTCACGCAGTTTTGCTTTATCGATATCTTTATACGTCGCCAGGTGTTGACGGAACTGATCCAGCGTATAGCCTTCTTCCGCGCCAGGTAAACCGGCAATAATGTTGCGGGTCAGACGTGCTTTGTCTTCCTCGCTCATGGTGGCGAAACGCCGCTCTGCCTGAGCAATCTCTTCTGCCGTATAGTCGGCTTCTGCTCCCGGACGCTTCAGGATGTGCAGTTCGAACGCGGCGAATTCAATCTGGTCAAAACGCAACGCTTTTGAACCATCCGGCAATACGTATTCCAGATCCGTACGTGTCCAGTCCAGCACCGGCATAAAGTTATAGCAAACCGTATAGATACCGCATTGCGCCAGGTTACGCAGCGTTTGCTGGTAGTTTTTGATCCATAAATCGTACTGACCGGTGTGGGTTTTGATGTCTTCGTGGATAGGTACGCTCTCTACCACAGACCACTCCAGACCCGCCTCTTCAACGATTGCTTTACGTTTCTGGATCTCGTCTACCGACCAAATTTCTCCATTCGGGATATGGTGTAACGCCGTTACCACGCCGGTTGCGCCAGCCTGGCGTACATCTGACAGCGTTACCGGGTCGTTAGGTCCGTACCAGCGCCAGGTTTGTTTCATATCTCGTTTCCTCTTCTTGCGATAACGTCTTCGTGGTTGACCCATTGCCAGCCAACATCGAAACGTGCTTTGTAAACCCGTTCTGCTCCCTAAATTCAACCAAAATTTTTCTCATGTCAACCTTATTGTCTAAATTGGCTAACCAAATCACAAATATCATCATTCACGGTCTGCCAATTTTATTTATTTGATCTGCGTCAATTTTTGCTGGGTGAAAAGCATTCACCATTCAACTTGAAATGAGTTGATGTATTTATTTCAAGAATATTAAGGGCGGGAGTTGCCGCCAGATTTTGACCGGTCCGGATGAGAAAATATTGATTGGTCAACCAATTTTTGTGATTTCAGTTTTCCCGCTACAGGTCAGACGGCGCGGAGCTAATGTTTTTTAACGAGGCTTTATCATGAAGATGACAAAATTAAGATGGTGGATTATCGGCCTGGTCTGCGTAGGGACCATCGTAAACTACCTGTCCCGTAGCTCGCTTAGCGTTGCGGCGCCAGCGATGATGAAAGAACTCCATTTTGATGAGCAACAATATTCCTGGGTGGTGAGCGCCTTCCAGCTTTGTTACACCATTGCGCAGCCGATCACCGGCTATTTGATGGATGTCATCGGACTGAAAATCGGCTTCTTTATCTTTGCCTTGTTGTGGTCGCTGATCAACATGGCGCACGCGCTGGCCGGCGGCTGGATAAGTCTGGCATTTCTGCGTGGTCTGATGGGGCTAACCGAAGCGTCAGCGATTCCTGCCGGGATTAAAGCCAGCGCCGAATGGTTCCCGACGAAAGAACGCGGTATTGCGGGGGGACTGTTTAATATCGGTACTTCGATTGGCGCGATGCTGGCGCCGCCGCTGGTGGTCTGGGCGATGCTGACCTTTGCTGATAGCGGCATCGGTACTGAAATGGCGTTTGTGATTACCGGTGGGATCGGCGTGCTGTTCGCCATCACCTGGTTCCTGATTTATAACTCGCCAAATAAACACCCGTGGATCACCCACAAAGAGCTGCGTTATATCGAAGACGGCCAGGAAAGCTATCTCCAGGACGATAATAAAAAACCGGCCGTTAAAGAGATCGTTAAAAAGCGTAACTTCTGGGCGTTGGCGATTACCCGTTTTCTGGCTGACCCGGCATGGGGAACGCTGAGTTTCTGGATGCCGCTGTATCTGATTAACGTGATGCATCTGCCGTTAAAAGAGATCGCCATGTTTGCCTGGTTGCCGTTCCTGGCGGCGGACTTTGGCTGCGTTGCAGGCGGTTTCCTGGCGAAGTTCTTCATGGAAAAGATGCACATGACCACGATCAATGCGCGTCGTTGTAGCTTTACCATCGGCGCTGTTTTGATGATTTCGATCGGTTTTGTCAGCATTACGACTAACCCGTATGTCGCCATTGCATTGATGAGTATTGGCGGTTTTGCGCACCAGACGCTGTCTACCGTTGTGATTACCATGAGCGCTGACCTGTTCAAGAAAAATGAGGTCGCGACGGTTGCCGGTCTGGCAGGATCTGCGGCATGGATGGGACAGTTAAGCTTCAACCTGTTTATGGGGGCATTGGTCGCTATTATCGGTTACGGCCCGTTCTTCATTGCACTCAGTCTGTTCGATATTATCGGCGCCATCATCCTGTGGGTACTGATTAAAGATCCGGAAAAGCACCACCCGCCAATGACGGAACAGCCGCTGGCGTCTCACCACTAAAGCTGTCTCGTTTTCACAGGCCTGATAAGCGAAAGCGCTGCCGGCCTCTAACGGCCACCTCCGGGTGGCCGTCTTCATCTTACCTGAGCATAAAATCATACTGGATGCTCATCTTCACATCCCAGTAATTCAAGCGATCGCCCAGCGCGCTACCGTCGCGTTTTTCGCGCCCTTTGTCAGCGGCAAGAAAAATGTTCATGCCCTCTAGCGGCCCCTCTTCAATACGATAATTTATGGCTCCCAGCAGACCCAACCCCTTAATTTGAACAGCGCGCTGGCTGGACTCATAACCGCGCGTGACGACAGGCGCGAATGTCATGGTGAGCTGTGGCGTAACACGGTAATTAACGCCCGCCTGCCAGGACTGCATGCCTTCCCGGTTGCGATCGAGGCTTAAAGAGAAGGGATAACCAATATCGGTATCGACCACTGCGCCGTTCATGGCGTGTTGCAGATAGCCGCCGCTGGCAAACAGGCTGCCCCAGGGGGCGCTCCAGGTAAACTGAGCGCTAACCAACCCGGTCTCATTAGGCTGGGTGGATGAACGACTTAGCCCCTCCAGCCGGGCGTAAAAACCGAGCAGCTCACCTTTCAGGGCATAACCATCGTCTAGTGGTATCCGTTTTTCAAAGATACCCTGTACCTGACGGGAGACATCGTTTTGCTGCGAGCCGCCTATGGAATAGCGGCTGCTCTCGTCGTGCCAGCTGGCGGCGAAAAATGCGCGTGGACGATGATGATCATATTGACCCGTTTTACTGTTGTAGACGCCTTCATTGCGAATACCGGTCGTTGAGTCTGTCCACTGAAAAACGCGGGTACGCCACATTGCCCAGAACTCTACATTTGGCGTCAGCGCCAGGTAGCCCAGCGCGCCTTCGGAAGCGGTCGGTAGCGTGCGTTGTGAGCTGCTGGCGATGAGTGGAATTCGCCAGGGGAGGCTGCCATAACTATAATCGGTGCCAAAACGACCTATTTTTAAGCGGCTATTTTCTGTTGGCTTTATTTTTATTGCGCCAAGCACATAGCCGAAACTCTCGTGTCCGTCTAAGTACCAGCGCGTACTCATATTATCGCGAGCACCGAGTTTATAAACATAATACGCGCTACCCTCGACGCCGATCCGTTGTGAATAATAGCTGCTATTAAAATCAATTAACCCACCCTGAACCCAGGCATAAATATCTCTGCCTGCGCCCGCGCTGGGCTTATCAGCTCTTCGTAACTCATTTTTCAGTCTAAAACGTAAGGCGGACTCATCATCAGAAATTTGTAGGGCCAGGGCAGAAGGACAGGCCGCGACTACTGCTATTGGAATAGCCGCTATCTTCGCGAATTTTTTCATTGTTTAACCTGTTGTATATTATTGTTATCGAAAAGCTATTTATTAAAATCTTTAATAAGTTGTTGCTGTGACTGTTTTCGTTTATCTATCTCCTGAACAATCTCCTTAAATTTATTATCCGTTAATGGGTAAAACCAAATAATAATAAAAGCCAGTAACATAAAGCCGCACGGTATGAGCGATATAGACATCCGGATACCGGTAATGACTTCCGGCGTCTGCGTCTGATTGGCGATATAGCCACTTAACCCAAGAATAAAGGCCGGAATAGAACCGCCGATAGCCTGGCCGCATTTACGGGTAAAAGAAAATAGCGAGTAAGTCAGACCTTCTATGCGCACGCCCGTGAGATATTCGCCGTACTCCACGGTATCCGCCTCCAGCGCCCACATTACCGTCATGGTGATCCCCTGGCCAATAGCGGCAATCGCCAGAGCGGTTAAGGCCACGGGCACTGAATGGTCAGACATATAAAAGAAAAGCAAATACCCAAGGGTGCCCATTAAGGCGCCCGCCAGGAAGGTATTCTTCTTACCTATCTTCGCCACCAGACGGGGAACCAGAGGTGCTGACGCCACAGAACCTACCAGCATTTGTACCAGCACGATAACCGAGAAAAGGGCGGTATCATTCAAAACATAGCGTACATAGAACAGTGACGATGCGCTGACGGCGAAGGTCGAGATCAGAATGCATAGCGCGCCGGTACAAAGCATCATTAGCGGGCGGTTCTGTTTAAGCGTTTGCAGACTGATTTTTAACGACGGCTGCGCGACGATACGCACCACGTTTTCGCGGGTAGATTTAAAACAGATGAAATACAGCGCCATACCGGCAATGGCCAGGATAATGGTCCAGAAGAGGTAGACCGACGCCATTTCTGTCGGGCCGGAATGAGTAATACGCGGCCCGATCAGGAAGGCCAGACAGACAAACGTTAGCGAGGCCGCAATACTGCGCGCCGCGCCGAGACGGGCGCGCGAACGCGGTTCCTGAGTCATTGCCGTCGCCAGCGATCCATAGGGAATATTGACCATGCTATAGCAGAACCCAAGTCCCATATAGGTGAGATATGCGTAAATAACTTTGTTGCTATGACTCCACTCTGCCGGGACGCAGAATACCAGTACGCTAAACAGCATTAACGGCGCCGAGCCGAACAGCAGGAACGGGCGAAATTTCCCCCAGCGGGTATTTACACTATCTACTATGCGTCCCGCCACCACATCGGCGAAGGCGTCAAATATTCGTACCAGTAAGAGCATCGTACCGGCAGCGGCGGCACCGACGCCTGCGACGTCGGTGTAATAACTTAGCAGGAACAGCGCCCCCATGGCGAAGGCGAAATTATTGGCAACATCACCCAGGCTGTAGCCTACGATAACGCGCCAGGAAAGCGGCTGGTTCATAATTTCTCTCCCTGCTGTGGCTTTTCGCCGAAGGTCATACCGGTCCAGCGTTTTTGCAGTATAAAGGCCGCCGATTTTGGTCTTCTGTCGCGGGTAAAAATCCCTTTTCGATTACCGCCGACGCGCATAATGCCCTGTGAAGTCGCGAAATCGGCAAAGTTCCAGACCTGCTCGCCGACAACGGCGCTAACGCGATCGAATACTCGGTGATACATCTCCAGCCAGGCGCACTGGTACTCTTCGCTCCACATGTCGCTGTACATCGAATGCAGCCCTGCCAGCGTATCGACGCCATATTCCGTCATGATGATGGGGCGGTGGAGTTTCTCCTGCCAGGCCAGTAACTCTTTCTCCAGCACTTTTTCTGCTTTCGCAAGATCGCCGCTTTGTACATACCAACCGTAATAGCGGTTCAGGCACACCACATCGAAGAGGTCGGTGATGGTGTCGGTTTCCACATCGCAAAACATGACGTTCACGCAGGTTATAGGGCGGGTCGGGTCCAGTTCGCGCGTGGCCTGCGCCAGTGGCGCAAAATAGTCTCTGGCGCCTTCTGGACGGGTATCCGGCTCATTCGCGATACTCCACATCACCACGCTGGGATGGTTTTTATCGCGGGCGATCAATTCCTGAATAGCCTTGAGATGCGCCCGCTGTGTTTCATCATTGACGCCTTCCTCGCTGTATAGCGCCTTCGGTTTTTCGCAGGAATCAAAGCCGATACCTAAAGAGAGATTGAAACCAACAGCTGCTGTTTCATCAATGACGACAATGCCATGCTCGTCCGCCCAGTCGAGCATCTCTTCGGCGTAAGGATAGTGCGACGTGCGATAAGAGTTGGCGCCAATCCACGACATTAGCGCGTGATCGTGTACCATCAGCACGTTATCAAATCCCTTCCCTCGTAGATCGGCATCTTCATGGCGACCGAAGCCGGTAAAATAAAAAGGTTTATGATTTATCAGAAACTGTTCGCCTTTTACCGCTACGCTACGGATTCCTACCCGAAGCGGATAGTCATCACGTTCGTCCTGATGCTGTGCGATAACCCGCAGCTCGTACAGATATCCTTCGCCCGGTTGCCATAATCGTGGCGCTGCTATCTGTAATTCGCCCTTTGCCCCTTCGCCGTAGGCGACAATATGCTGCCCGGCATCCCGCAGTTCTACGCGTACTTCACCGTTGGCCTCCACCCGCCAGCTAAGCGTGGCCCGGGAGAGATCGTTCGCGACCTCCGTCGTCACCGTAATATCCTGAACAAACGTTTTTGGTGTGGTGTAGAGCATGACGCTACGGTGGATACCGGCGTAATTAAAGAAATCATGGAAGTATGATTGCTGCCTTTTCCCCGTTTCATCACGGGTCACCACCCCCGGAGGGATAGTCTGCCAGCTCAGCTCGTTATTGACGCATACTGTGATACGTATGCTCTCTCCGGCTGCCGCCAGGTGGCTGATATCCGCTTCGAAAGGTGTATAGCCTCCCTGGTGTTCCATCACGGCGTGGTCATTTACCCATACCTTTCCATAATGCGTGACGGCATCAAAACGTAGAACGATGCGTTGATGCTCCCAGCCTTTGGGGATGCGGACGTTGAGCTGATACCAGACATTGCCGACATAGTTGCGGATCTCTGCATCGGCAAACTGATCGTTATAACTACCCGGTACGGCGATAGCGCGGCTTTGGGGGAGCGGTTGTCGCCACCATTGTTGCGCGATACCGCAATCGTCTGCATCCGTGCAAAACGACCACAGTCCATCAAGTTTTTTGATTTCGCGGCTCTGGGTTTCTACGGGACGTAACATTGTTCACTCCTTAATCCTGATGAATTTTCATTGGTCAACCAGCAATAAAACAAGTTAACCAGTTGTCTGAGGCAATAGTTATCACGCAGCGATCGAGAGGGAAAATGCAGAAAGGAAGGATCTTAAGGCGGATCAAAAAAAACAGGATTGCAACCTGATTTTTGTTTCTTTTGTCACATAAAACCATTTTCATCCGTTGACATATGGCAAAAAATGTTCAATCGAACGTTCGTTCTACTGTTTTTTATACAGGAAGTGAGGGGGAGGGGGCGGGAGGGATATCATGAGGATCAAAGAAAATAGGATGAAGAGTAGGCGCCTGAAGTGCGCCCGGGTACACTGCCACCACGCAGAGTGAAAAATGGGTCAACGTAATGGAGAATAAACTTACCGAATCGCTACCGACGCGGATGCGAATTTTACGCGCCGCCAGGCAGTGTTTTGCTGAAAACGGTTTTCACAGTACATCAATGAAAACGATCTGTAAGGCCAGCGACATGAGCCCCGGCACACTCTATCATCACTTCCCCTCTAAAGAGGCCCTGATTGAAGCCATTATTTTAGAAGATCAGGAAAGAGCACTAACCCATTTTCGTGAGCCGCTGGAGGGCGTTGGGCTGGTGGATTATCTGGTGGAGTCAACTATTGCCGTCACGCGTGAAGACTGCGCGCAGCGGGCGTTGGTCGTAGAGATTATGGCTGAAGGGATGCGTAATCCTCAGGTCGCGGAAATGCTAACCAATAAATACCACACTATTATCGCCTCGCTGGTTGCACGTTTTAACGATGCGCAGGCGAAGGGGGAAATTGGCGCCGATGTGGATAAAGAAATGGCGGCAAGGCTATTATTAGCTACCACGTATGGTGTTTTATCGGATAGCAGCTCTGCTGAGAATGCCCGGCACGTCAGTTTTGCGACGACGTTAAGAACTATGTTAACCGGGCTACTAAAATGCAACTCTGCAAGCTAGTGTCGGTAAAAATACGCGTTGGTTTTATACCAGCGCGTTATCATTTAGTTTGCCTGATTATTTTTAGATGATGAAAATAATATTGTGGTAAGGGTTATTGTTTTTCGCCTGGATTTTTATCGACTCTCTGTCCGCTGCGATCATCGATAAAGTCCCCTTTATGTAAATAAAGGTTCAATGCTTCTACTCTTTTCTCCATATATTTTGCGCAGCTTCACAAAAAATAACCTGATGTCGTAATGCCCACTCCCTAATATTCTCCATGCGCTATACGTTAATTTAAGTTTAAATTTCATGTCGGGGATATCACGATGTCACGTAATTTTACTGTTTCAGCCTGTCAGTATATTGTTACTGAAATAAACACTTTTGAAGATTTCATAACAAAGGTAAGGATACTTCTTAATAAAAGTCAGGGTGCTGATGTCGTTATCTTCCCGGAGTTATTTACCATTGAGCTATTTACATTATTGAAAAAATGGCAAGAAAGACCCATTTCACACCTTACTTTAATTGATCAGTTCACGGATGCCTATAAGCAGCTTTTTCAACAGGAAGCGAAAGAAAGAGGACAGTTCATTATTGCTGGCTCTCATCTGGAGCAGACCGGAGCAGATCGCTATGAGAATGTTGCGCATATATGGGGACCCGATGGCGAACATTATGCTCACAGTAAGACGCATATCTTTCCGGCTGAACGGGGTTGGTATACTCAGGAAGGCGATAAAATGGCTGTTTTTCAACTGCCATTTGCAAAGGTGGGTTTTAATATTTGTTATGAAGCAGAAATACCGGAGTGTGCCGCGACGCTGGTGGAACAGGGTGTGGAGTTAATTTTAACGCCTTCCGCTACGTTTACTGAACAGGGATTTTGGCGAGTCAGGCATTGTTGCCACGCACGTTGTATTGAAAATCAAATTTATCTTGTTCACTGTTGCCTGGGCGGAAACCCGGGTGGACCACTGCCAGGCTGCTGGGCCCGAAGTTCAATTTTAAGCCCCTGTGATGTCGTGTGGAAAAATCCACAAGGTATTATCGCAGAGGCGCACGTCAATCAAGAGGATGTCATTTCAGGAGAAATTAACCTCGATGTTCTATATGAAAATAGACTTGGGGGGGCAGCAACAACGTTCAAGGACAGACGCAGAAAAGCAGGCATATATAATATCTGGCCATCACACATTAAATAACAGAATGTGTCCCTTCTATGTATTAGCTGGAGGTCGTTATGGGATATTTAAAATTACCTGAGGGTAAAAGGATTGCGGTCAATCTTGGTGTCGATGTAGATGCTCAGTCTTTATGGCTGGGCGGATTTAATCGACCGTCGCCATCCTTTATGTCACGAGGAGAGTTTGGTGCACAAGTTGGCGTACCAAGGCTTCTGAAATTGTTCAAAGAAAATAATATCAAAACCACCTTTTTTATTCCCGGACACACTGTAGACACCTTCCCGGAAATCAGTAAAGCGATTTTTGATGCCGGGCATGAAATCGCTCACCATGGCTACTATCATGAAAATCCGACGCTGGTGAATCGTGATACAGAGCGCCGACTTATGGATCTGGCGTTCGCCTGTTATAAAAGACATTTCGGCATACGTCCTGTGGGATACCGTTCTCCCTATTGGGATTATAGCGAGAATACGCTGGATCTTCTGGAGGAAGCCGGTTTTCTCTATGACAGTAGCCTGATGGCGAGAGATCTTGTGCCTTACCATCCTCAACGTTGGCAGGTGAATTGGGAGACGGGAAATATCGCAGGCCCGGCCAGCGCGATTCTGGAAATTCCTGTTAGCTGGTATCTGGATGATTTTCCCGCACTGGCGTATACCGGCAACCAGGAGGGGATGAGCGATACTGACGGTGTTCTGCGACGCTGGAAGGATATTTTTACCTATGCTTATAACCATCAGGAAAACGGTTTATATGCGATGGCCCTTCATCCGCAGATAATCGGTCATGGGCATCATATGATGATGTTGTCACGTTTGATTGAACATATTAAAGGGCATGATGGCGTATGGTTTGCAACCTGTGAAGAGATAGCCAGTGTCTGGGTGGATGACGAAGAGGATCGACAAAAAATGCTCCGTCCTGATGTTCGTGGCGTAGCGCCGGTTCCGGATGATTATGGCTGGCCAGGCAAATGATATCACCTCATGACAATGTTAATATCAGTCGGGTAACGGATTACCCGGGCAGAAGTTACCTGTTTGCCCGCTCGGTAATGCATATTGTCCATCAGAAAGGGAGACTATCCCGGGACGTATAAAATCTTTTTTATTTCGGTCAAAACGTTAATCAACGAGAATAGTTTGTTTTTTGATTTAAATCATTTTTTAGTGTTCACAGGAAAATAAGCAAATAACATTTATAATGTGAGTATTAAGAAAAATAAAATTTCCATAGTGATTAATTTTTATTTAACGCTTTGATTTTTAGTGTTTTTGTATGTGTTAATTGATGTAAATCAATTTGGGGTTTTTTATTAAATAAGTAAAAATTAAGTTGATATTTGCTTTTTGATGTGTTTTTTATATATAGCTGATTATTATTCTGAAATGTCAATTTTTGAATAACGACGCTGTGATACCGGCACCAGGGATACTTTGCGATAAAAGGGATTGAATATGGCAGAGAGCGTTCAGTATAACCTCAATTGTATTTGGCCACAGCGGGCCAAAACCCTCTATTGCATTGCAACCAGCGGAATAACGTTCATCAGACGCGGGTAAACGTTGGCAAAATCCCTGCAAACCTGGCGCTTTTCACGCTGTGTTTTTTGGTAGTTGCGCTTTTAATAAGAGTCACAAGCGTTGGCCGCCGGTATTCGTCTGGCTGCTGAACTGCCACCTGATCAACAAGGAGATAAATCATGGATGCGATTTTTTTAAAGCTCGACAATATCAAAGGCGAAAGCCAGGTTGAAGGCTTTGAAGATCAGATAGAGATCATGTCTTATAGCCACAATGTGGCAATGCAGGTAAATAACGATGTTAGCCTCACTGAGCGGACTTCCGGGCGTGCGCATGTTGGTGAAATGTCGCTCACCAAATTTGTCGACCTCGCCACGCCTGTGCTCAATGAGTACTGCTGTAGCGGGAGGCTAATTAGAACAGCGGTGCTGACGTTGTGCCGCAATGACGACGGCAAAATGCGGTCGCTTATCGTTTATACCCTGACAAACGTGCTGATATCACAACTCAGTGTTAGCGGCGGCGCCGGCGGTAAGCCGGTGGAAACGATGTCGCTGAACTTCACGAAAATCGAATGGCAAATCACTGCCGAGAAATCAGACGGCGCTCAACAGGAGTCCAGAACGTCAGTATGGGATCTGGCGATGGACCAGATAGGGAAATGATGATGACGCCAACCATTCCGGTCGCGCTATTCGACAGGCTCTTGGTTGAGGGGATAAGCCCACATGAATTGGTACGCCGCAAGTTAATGTGTTTATTCAACTCTTGCGCCGTGCCAGGTGGCGAGACATTACCGCCGCTGCTCACTCGGGGTATGCCGGAATGGCACGAGGTGAATGTGGGTGACAAACGGGTTCTCAATTGGTTTTGCCGTGAGCTTCGCGCTGCTATTTTACGTTATGAACCGAGCATCAACATGCTGAAAGTCAGTGTAAAAGATGCCTATCATCAGACGCTGGCGTTGTCTTTGGAAGTGATGTTACAGGATGAGTCTGAACCGTTAAGACTGGAGATAGCCTACTCTAACGGTAGATGGCGCTAGTAATGCAGGAAGGAACGCCGGGCCGGGCGTTTAACATTACCCACAAGCAATAAAACGCAGCGAAAGAACCTGATAATCAGGCAGGCAGTCCACCTTTCGGTATGGTTGATCTGCCTGCATCATTTTCAGGATGGTTAATAACGGACCATGACAGATTTAAGTTCGGTATAGTCATCAATAAACGCGCTGCCAAATTCACGACCAATGCCCGATCCTTTCATCCCTCCAAAGGGTACCGCGGGATCGAGGAAGGTATGCATATTGACCCACACCATGCCAGCATCAATATCTTCAGCGTAGCGTAATGCCTTAGACATATTTTCCGACCACACACTTGCAGCAAGGCCGAATGGCGAATCGTTGATATGCGAAAGCGCCTCTTTTTCATTCTGATAACCGATAAAGCTACAGACAGGGCCAAAGGTCTCCTCGTGCATCAGCGTACTGTTTTTATTACGCACTTTTACCGCTGTCGGCTGTAAAAAGTACCCTTCGCCGGGTAAAGTTTCACCGCCGTAAACAATGGTATCCCCTTCTTCCCGTGCGCGTTGAATCAGACGCAGCACTTTTTCAAGCTGAACCTGATTCGCCAGCGGGCCCATCACCGTTTTTTCATCTAAAGGCGAGCCGGGCACGATCTCCGATAACCGTTGCCTGAGGAGCGTCATGACCGTATCCAGTTTTTCCTGGGGCAGATAAAAACGCTCTGCGGCAGCACAAATCTGTCCTTGATTCAGATAACCGGCTTCAAGAATACCGTTGACCATGGCTTGTGCCGTGAGATCATTGAGAAACAGCGCCGCATTTTTCCCTCCCAGTTCGAGGGTAACGCGTTTTCCTGACGATGTTGCCGAACGCCGGACTTTCTCACCTGTCGCAACTGACCCGGTGAAACTCACTTTGGCGCAATCTGGATGCGCGATCAGCTGTTGCGCTATCTCACCGCCAGCACCGTTTACCACGTTAATCACGCCATCAGGGAAACCTGCCTCTTTAGCCAGTTCAGCGACTCGCAGCAGTGTCAGCGGGGTATATTCACTTGGTTTAATGACGATGGTGCAGCCACATACCAGCGCTGCGGCCAGCTTCCAGATAGCAATCATAATTGAGAAATTCCACGGCACAATACCGACGACCACACCAATGGGTTGGCGTTGGGTAAACGCTGTGTATCTCTCTTCTCCCATTGATGGCAGGGAGACATTCAGCGTTTCACCGGTTATTTTTCCTGCCCAACCGGCAAAGTAACGCAGGAAGGCCACTGACTGATCGAGTTCAAGACCGCGCGACAGCATAATCGTTTTACCTGAACAGACGCTTTCCAGTTGAGCTAACTCTTCACGATGAGCGGCAAGAGTATCAGCCAGTTTCAGCAGTAATGCGCCGCGTTGTAACGTTGGCATTTTACGCCAGACATCAAACGCCCGTCTGGCGCTCTGCATGGCCTCTTCTGCCTGCGCAGGGGTTGCCGACACAACGTCGGCGATGATTTTGCCGGTGGCTGGGGTAGTGACCGAAAAGTTCGTGCCGTTTCCGGCCTGACGTTCACCTGCAATAAATTGTCCGTGTCGTTGGCGTAAAAAAGTCGTTACTTCGGCAAGTAATGTCACATCGCTCATCAGAAGTGCCTGTAGGTCAGGAATGTACGTTTTTCCATCCCAACATACTTTTTCGGAGCTGAATATCGTTCCAAAGAACGTCATTCTTCCGGACGATATTTTGTAAAACGTTACCGTGCTGTGATAGCGGTCTTAGTCAAGCGTGATGACAAGGTAACGCGATGAATACAAAAATCGATGCGTTGAATTACTACGGCGCGACGAAAAAATACCCGTTGCATTTTCCTGCTCTGCAAGAGGATATTGATGCCGATGTGGTGATCATTGGCGGTGGCTTTTCAGGCATCAATACCGCGCTGGAACTGGCGGAGCAGGGGATCACTAATGTTGTCGTTCTGGAAGCCCGTCAT
The DNA here is from genome assembly GCF_046569105.1 of Salmonella sp. 741265073_HBA. Lineage (NCBI taxonomy): Bacteria > Pseudomonadati > Pseudomonadota > Gammaproteobacteria > Enterobacterales > Enterobacteriaceae > Salmonella > Salmonella sp. 741265073_HBA. The sequence continues at coordinate 74,196 of NZ_JBKFRY010000005.1, forward strand.
CTTGGGTATGGCGGCACCGGACGAAACGGCGGTCAGGTAATGGCCGGTATAGGTCACGACATCGAAGCCGTTAAAAAATATGTAGGCGCAGCGGGAATGGAGACGCTGTTTAAAATCTCGAACCTCGGCGCAGGCATTATTCGGGAGCGAATTCGTAAATACCATATTGATGCTGATTTTGTCCCCGGATATGGTTATCTGGCCTACAACCAGCGGCAGTTAAAAACGCTGCAACAATGGGAAAAAGAATTCAAAGCCGCTACGCCGGAAGACGATATTGAACTCTATACCGGTAAAGACGTGCAGCAGGTTATCGGTTCCGACGTCTACTGCGGTGTTCTCAAGCATATGGGGGGAGGGCATGTCCACTCGCTGAATTTATTGCTGGGCTCCGCTCAGGCTGCGAATTCGCTGGGGGTGAAGATATTCGAATATTCACCTGTGGTTGAGGTCAGTTACGGTAAAACTGTGCGGGTACGTACTGCGATGGGCAGCGTAAAAGCAGCCAAATTGCTGTGGGCCTGTGATAGTTTTCTCAATAATCTGGAACCAGAAATTTATAAGAAAACGCTGGTTACTTATTCTTATCAGGTCTCTACAGAACCTCTCTCCAGCGAGCTTGTTGAGCGGATCAGTCCCTTGCGCGGGGCTTTTAGTGATATCCGCCCGGTGATAAATTACTACCGTCTCACAAAAGAAAACCGTCTGCTGTTTGGCAGCGCCACAAGGTTTCTTGAATATACCCCGCACGATTTTGCTGCCTGGAACCGCACTCTGTTGACGGAGGTCTTCCCTTATTTGAAAGACGTTAAAATCGATTTTGCCTGGGGCGGACCGATGGCCTGTAGCGCGAATCTGTTTCCGCAGATTGGCACGCTTCGTGAACACAATAATGTTTTTTATGTTCAGGGTTATTCCGGATTTGGCGTCACGCCTTCCCATATTGTATGCAAAATCCTGGCCGAAGGAATAAATGGCGGTTCCGAGCGGTATCGTCTGATGAGTAGCATTCCCCACGCGACAATTTATGGTCGCGACAGTCTACGTCTATTGCTGGTCAGTGCGGGAAAACTGATACATCAAACAGCCGGTTTCTGGAAAGGCCGGAATTAACCAGGAGAACATTAATGCACGCTTTTAAACTCAATCAACCTGTTCCTGAATTACAGCCAGTCGGGAGTGTCAGCCTGTTAGGGGCGTTGCCAACAGAAGGCGATCCCCAGGTCGCCGTTGCGATGATTTACGGTAAACCTGAGGACGTATTTACCTGTGGACTGTTTTCATCGACCCGCGGCGGTTTCACTATGATTTATCCCTTTACTGAGCACGCAACCGTGCTGGAAGGGGAAGTGGAACTCACTGTCGCGGGTCAGGAACCGATACGTTTTTCACCGGGCGATAGTTGGTTTGTTGAACAGGGAACCGAAGTGGCATGGAAAGTTTTAACGCCCCGTTTTGTAAAACATTATCTGGCAAACGTTGAAAGCCACAAACAGGGTTGAATCCTTTAATTGTTCGTCAGTAGCGTTGGCATCACTGGGGAGAATAGCGCTCTCCCCACTTGCTATTAGCGCATGCGGGGGACGGCGTCACAACGTTATTTACCGTTATCCCTCTTCAGGACGATACCTGTTAGATGCGCTGCCTGCCATAAATAAGCGTTATTCCGGAGCGGTAATTTATTGTTGTAATAATAGTGAAGAGGTTGACCATGTTTAAAAACAGACTTGCCAGCCATCTTGAACGTGGCGTTATTGGTTTCCCCACGACGCTTGCCAGCTCCGTCGGGCTGATTATGGCAAGCCCGGTGATCCTGACCGTGACCAGTGGTTTTGGCTCAGGGGGAGATACCTTTGCTCTTGCGGTATTACTGGCATTTATTATGATGCAAGCGCAGATTACCACCTTTGCCGAAGCGGCAACGCTCATTCCCACGACTGGCTCCGTCTACGACTATATTTCCTGCGGGATGGGGCGTTTTTTCGCTATCACCGGTGCGCTTTGCGCTTATCTGATCGTACACATTTTTGCCGGCACGGCAGAAACGATTCTCGCTGGCGTCATGGCGCTGGTGAACTTTGAGTCTGTTAGCGAACACGTGGCCATGCAGCACAATACCTGGATGGTTGGCGTTGGCATGGTAGTGGTTTTCGGGTTACTGAATGCCATTGGTGTTGAAGTATTTGGCAAGGTGGAAGTATTTCTTACTTTCGGTATGTGGACTACCCTGACCATCTTCGGTTTATGCGGGATCCTGTTATCCCCGGTCACTCATCATTCTGGGTGGTTTGGCGCACCGCTTGATGTCAGTAATCTTTCTGGCCTGTTTGGTTATATTGGCATGGCGATGTTTATGTTCGTCGGTTGTGAACTGGTAACGCCAATGGCGCCGGAAATTAAAAAAGCGCATCGTACGATTCCCAGAGCGATGGCGCTTGGCCTTTTAGCGGTGGCAGGTTGTATGTTCCTCTATGGCGCTGCGATTAACCGGCAGGTAAATAATGTGGTTGTCGATGCGGCAAACCATATCTTTTTACTGGATACGCCGATGGCTATTCCCGCCTTTGCCAATCGTGTCATGGGACATGTCGGGCAATACTGGCTGGGCGTGGGGTTGTTGTTAGCGGGATGTGCGACAATTAATACGCTGATGGCGGCAGTACCGCGTATTATATACGGCATGGCGCTGGACGGCGCTTTGCCGCGGTTTCTAACCTGGTTGCACCCCCGCTTTAAAACACCGGTCATCGCCATCGCATTCGGTGTTGCGATTCCCTGTTTACATGCCTGGTATCTGAATGGTGATATCGACCACATTGTTCCGCTGATCCTCGCTGCGGTCTGCGCCTGGGGAGTAGCTTATCTGCTGGTAACGTTATCGGTCGTTATCTTACGTATTCGGCGCCCCGATTTGCCACGCGCTTACCGGGCCCCCTGGTTTCCCTTACCTCAGATTATTTCGAGCGTGGGTATTATTATCGCCATTATTAATATCGCGCCTCCAGGAATGAACAGTCGGGATGTACTTATACCATTCGGTATTATGCTTGGATTGACTGCCGCCTATGCCTTATTCTGGACATTATGTGTGCAACGGGTTAATCCTTTCCTCCCACTTCCGGTAGAAGAGGTCGTGGAACGGGCGATGGGCAATTATGAAAAGCGAAACAATGAAGAGATGACGCCAGATGTCCTCCGTCCCCTGGTTTAAGAGCACATTAATGAACATGGTGTTACGTGATTTGAGCGGCTGGCGTTGTGAAAAATTGACCGAACATAGCGCCGTGCTGCATCTGAATGCATTTACCCAGGTTATCTGCCATGTTCAGCAAAAACGATTATTCATGGCCAGTATTCACAGTTGTGAATTCAGGGTGAAAGGCACAATCAATTATCCTTTGCAGGGCAAAATTCGCGTTCATCAGCCCGGATGGCTGAAACGTTATCCCGTCATTTTTACTGGCAGCAAAAGTACCGCCGGGCTGATTAACTATCTTAATCGTTTCCCCAATTTACAACAGGCACTGAGTGAACTGGATTATCGTCGGTTCACGCTGGTTTTACATCATAAGGAATGGTATTGCAGCATTGAGCTATGGGCTGCGAGCGAAGTGGTTTGTAAAATGCCGCCGCTGCGCCGTTATCTGCGGCTTGAGCGGCACCAGCGTGTTCTTCTGCTTAGTGTGATAAATATGATCAATCAGGCCATGAATCAATGGCTGCAACAGGATACCGACGCCAGATAATATGACATTTTATTGAGGCATCAGCTCAGAGAGTGGTATTAATTCAGGCATATATGACACATGGGGAAAAGACCCGCAATTGACGCGGGGTAAAAAGCACGCTTTCACATATGCTGTGAATGTTGTATCGAGGACATTCTGGTTCGGGAAACCAGTTCCGTGCGATTTATCACTTCTGTTTTAGCAAAAATATTACGTAAATGCGTTTTCACTGTTGAGAGAGATATATTCAACTGACGGGCAATCAATTTGTTACTGGCCCCTTCGCAGACCATTCCCACAATTTCACGCTCTTTTGCGGTCAATATTGACGCCAGATTGTTGTCTTCCTGAAGAGAATCATGAATTGCCAGTCCCAGTAATGGTTGTACTGCCTGGGCTCGCAAACGCTCTTCGCTGGAAAAAGGTATATCGCGCATTAATGAAATGCCCGCGATAATACGATGGCCCCGACGAATAAAGATCTCAATCATGTCGCACACATGATTAGGTAGCATAAATTCATGATAATAATGGCGATGACGGGCACAGATACCGGGCGTCATCGTCGCTACGGTAATAACCTGCTGGCCGAACCGGGAAGGCGATAGCGGGTCTAATGGTTGAAAATGCTCCAGATATTGTTGGTGTGTGCTATTAGAAATGTTATGTAAAACATAGGCTTCCGGCTTTAAATAAGCATTAACACGATAAAAAACCGCCGACGACAGAGGAATGAGTTGCGCAATGCTCTGTAAGCAATGGAGAGTGATCCCGTCATTATGGCCAGTAGTTGATAAGGCTGACATGTTATCTCCTTCCATCCGGATGAGCGCGCCGGGACGCAGTAAAATAGTGGTATGTTGAAACATACAATTTACATTTGATTAACACAATCATTCACATGTTAATAATGTGACGCGTGTTACGGTATTTTTTATAACTATTTGAAATAAAACAGTTTTAATTTAAATCCTGTTTGGTTTTCTAAAAAATAATTTAAAATTATTAATATAATTTTTTCTGTCGCGGTTGACTCATCTCCTGAAAATGCCGTGGGTTCTCGTCCTTCAGGACGATATTCTTTTGAGATGCCTGTTCTATGATTTTCTGTAATAGCGCAGGTTAACAGAGACTTAATTTCTGGTTCAGACAGGATTTGCTAAATAACGTTTCAATAGCGTCATGCGCTATGCAGAAAACCGGTGTATCAATAGATACAGCCCGCTTTCGGCATTCTGCCCGCAGCACCAGACGGACGCTATTGCGAAATGTGAGTCATGTCTCCGCATCAGAAATGATAATTACAGGACAGAATAATGTTGAATCTCAACACATTACGGCAACAACAAATCCCCGTAATGACTGAATATCGCGCGCAGATACCCTTTCATATTCTGGCAAAACCCATAGGCCCTGCGTGTAATCTGGCCTGCCGTTATTGTTATTACCCACAGGGCGAAACGCCCGTAGAAAAAATGAATGAATCAACGCTGGAGGTTTTTATTTGTCGCTATATTGCGGCGCAACCTGCCAGTGCGCGTGAAATTAATTTTGTCTGGCAAGGCGGTGAACCGCTTTTAGCCGGAATCGGTTTTTATAAAAAGGTAATAGCGCTTCAACAACGATATGCGCCTGACGGCGTGACGATCAGTAATAGTCTGCAAACGAACGCGACGTTGTTAAACGATGCCTGGTGTCGTCTGTTTCGCGACAATAATTTTACTATTGGCATCAGTCTTGAGGGCAGTGAAGACTTGCAAAATTACCATCGTCCGGGCAAACGCGGCGAGTCCAGTTATCCGGCGGTGTTGCGGGGAATCACATTGTTACAACACTATCGAGTCGATTTTAACGTACTGATTGTCGTGCATGATGACATGGCTCGCCATGCGGCAGCCATCTACGATCATGTTGTTAGCCTTGGCGCTCGTTATCTGCAATTTCAGCCACTGATGAACGAAGGCAACGCCCTACAGCAAAATTACCAATTGAGTGCGGATAACTGGGGGCGTTTCATGATTGATATCTGGCGTCAATGGCGCAAACGCGGCGATATGGGACGGGTTTTTGTGATCAACATTGAACAGGCATGGGCACAATATTTTACGCATATCAGCGCCACCTGTGTCCATTCCGCCCGCTGCGGAACGAATCTGGTCATGGAGCCGGACGGCAAACTCTATGCCTGCGATCATCTGATTAATAGCCAGCATTACCTGGGACAGCTTGCTAATAATACGTTAGCGCCAGCCGTAGATACCGCAACCCGGCTTCCCTTTGGTATTAAGAAAAGCCAGCGCCGGGAGTGTCAACGGTGTTCTGTGAAAATAGTCTGCCAGGGAGGCTGCCCCGCACATATCAACAGTGCCGGCTACAACCGACTTTGTAGCGGCTATTACTCTTTTTTCACGGAGATTCTGGCTCCGCTACGCGCCTGGCCCCGGAATCTGAATGGACTGAAAGCCTGGCGTGCTGACGTTATGGGTAGATTTTCGGGCTGATGGTCCCTCTTGCCGCATTTGCCCGCCGCTCTTGTACAACATCCGTAGTCTGAAATGGGGAATAAGCCGTGAAAAAACAAGTAACACTTGCCACACTCAGCATTATCTTCTCCGGTACGGCGCACAGTACGCAAAACGAACGTCCTGATATTATCGTGATTATCGCTGATGATATGGGATATTCTGATATCACTCCCTTCGGTGGGGAAATCCCAACGCCTAATTTGCAGGCGATGGCTGAGAACGGTGTGCGGATGAGTCAATATTACACGTCTCCCATGTCTGCTCCCGCCCGTGCGATGCTATTAACCGGGAACACCAGTCAGCAAGCGGGTATAGGCGGTATGTGGTGGTATGAAAATACCATAGGTAAGGAAGGCTATGAATTGCGCCTGACTGATCGGGTGACGACCATGGCTGAACGCTTTAAAGATGCTGGTTACAATACGCTGATGGCGGGTAAATGGCATCTTGGTTTTACGCCAGGCTCGACGCCAAAAGATCGGGGCTTTCGTCATTCTTTCGCCTTGATGGGGGGAGGCGCCAGTCACTTTGATGATGCCGTGCCGCTGGGAACCGTGGAGATATTTCATACCTATTATACCCGTGACAATCAGCGCATTTCACTGCCCTCCAGTTTTTACTCCAGCGAAGCCTATGCCAGCCAGATTAATCGCTGGATCAGCGAGACGCCACGGGAACAACCTATCTTCGCGTGGTTGGCCTTTACTGCGCCACATGATCCTCTGCAGGCGCCGGATGAATGGATTAGTCGTTTTAAAAGTCAGTATGAACAGGGCTATGCAGACGTCTATCGTCAGCGTATTGCTCGTTTGAAGAAACTGGGTTTCCTGCGTGATGATATACCTCTGCCAGGACTGGAACTTGATAAAGAATGGCAGGCGATGACCCCGGAACAGCAGAAATATACGGCGAAGGTGATGCAGGTTTACGCTGCTATGATCGCCAATATGGATGCACAGATTGGTACCGTTATTGAGACGTTAAAAAAGACCGGGCGCGATAAAAACACGATTCTGGTCTTCTTAAGTGATAATGGGGTGAATCCGGCAGAGGGCTTTCACTATGAATCTGAACCGGATTTTTGGAAGCAATTCGATAATCGTTACGAAAATATTGGTCGTAAAAATTCATTTATCTCTTATGGTCCCCACTGGGCTGATGTCAGCAATGCGCCTTATGGTCGCTATCACAAAACGACCAGCGGTCAGGGGGGAATTAATACCAGTTTTATGATTTCCGGTCCTGGTATCATCCATAATGGCACCATAGATAACGCCACAATGGCGGCGTATGATGTCGCGCCCACGCTCTATGAATTTGCAGGTATTGATGTCAGTAAATCATTATCTGAAAGACCGACACTGCCAATGATCGGCGTGAGTTTTAAACGCTATCTGACCGGTGAAAGTCTGCACGCGCCTCGCACACAATATGGTGTTGAACTCCATAATCAGGCGGCCTGGATAGATGGGGAATGGAAATTGCGTCGTCTTGTCACAGTATTCCCACAGGCGGGTAATGCGCCATGGGAATTATTCAACCTGCAACGAGACCCCCTGGAAACGCATAATCTCGCAGCAGATTATGTGGATAAAGTGAAAATACTGAGCAGTGCATATGAGGCATTTGCAAAACAGACAATGGTGCTTTATGCCAAAGGCAAGCTTATCGATTATGTGGGTATCGACAGTAAAACCGGGCGTTATCTGGCTGTCGATCCACAGACATTGCAGCCAGTTCCTGCTCCGTTAGCGATTCCTTTAGACACAAAATCGGACCAATAATTATTGGTTACGTTTCAAATGATTATTCAACGCTCACATAACCGCATTCAGCCAGTGACTTTCAGGATGAAGTTTCTCAGCGTTGGCGATGTATCGCCGCGCCGGTATGCCAGAGCCAGCTTTGCGACGGGCATCTGGTCTGCAACGGGGCGGTATACTACTCCCTTGACATTAACCTGTCTCATTGAATCTGGAACCATCGACACACCCATCTCTGCCGACACAAGGTTAATGACTGACGAAATTTGCGGCACGAGTTGACCAATTTTCGGTTCAAAGCCCGCTTTACCGCAGGCCTCGATCACTGCGTCATAAAGCGACAGGCCGATTTCACGTGGGAAGAGTAAAAAAAACTCATCTTTGAGAATCGAGAGTGCAATCTGTTTACACGCCGCAGCAGGATGCGTTTCTGCCAGCACAATAACCATCGGCTCTTCAGACAGTAACCTAAGCTGGAACCGTTCATTGCCTGTAAAACCGGGTCTCAGAAAGGCAACATCCAGCGATCCTTCATTCAATTCATCAGCCAGTTGGGTTGTATTTCCTTCCTCAAGCTGCAAACGAACGTCAGGATAAGCCCGCTTGAAAGTACGGATTGCGCCGGGCACCACACTGTTAAATGCCGCAGAGGCAGTAAAACCTACCCTTAACACGCCCGACTCCCCCCTGGCAACACGCTGCGCCGCCAGCGCGGCTCTTGTCGCGGTAGCAGGCATCCCTTTAACAACATCATAAAATGCTTTTCCAGCCTCGGTTAATTCCGCGCCATGAGGCACTCTCCGGAATAGCTGCGCTCCCAGCTCTCTTTCCAGATCCTTAATCTGTTGGCTTAGCGGCGGCTGACCTATGCCTACTTTTGTCGCAGCCCGCGTGAAATGCCGCTCTTCAGCGACGGCGAGAAAATAGCGAATATGGCGCAGTTCCATCCTCATCTCCAAAAGCAATTAAGAATGGCACTATCATATATTGTAAGAATGAAACCGGCGAGCGCATAGTGAGGTTAACAGGAGGTGCAATATGCCCGATATTTCTCATACACCGACACGTAGCTGGCTTTTTACTCCAGCAATTCAACCAGAACGTTTCATAAACGCAGTTGAAAGTGCGGCGGACATTTCTATTATCGATCTTGAAGATTCCGTCACCCCGAATGACAAGACGCAGGCCCGGAAAATTGCGATGCAGTTCCTTTCATCCCGACCAAACTCATCGCTGAAAATAGCATTAAGAATTAATGGAATGAATACTCATGCTGGCATTGAAGACCTGCATATGTTACTGGAATGCCGTTTTTTTCCTGATTACATTATTCTTCCGAAAACAGAGTCAGCCGCGCACCTGCAAATCGTGGATAGTCTTATCATGATGGCTGGTTCTGATACTCGCCTTATTGGCATTATTGAGTCAGTTGTCGGGCTTAATGCCGTAGAGTCTATTGCGGACGCCACCCCCAGACTCTGCGGGTTGATGTTTGGCGCCGCAGATATGGCGGCTGACATTGGCGCCACACCCGCCTGGGAGCCTCTTGCGCTGGCGCGGGCCAGAATAGTGGCTGCCTGCGCTATGAAAGGGCTTCTTGCAATAGATGCTCCCTTCTTTGATATAGGCGATTTTTCAGGTCTGAAAGAGGAAACGCTGCAGGCGCTCAGTTTTGGTTTTTCTGCAAAATCGGCTATTCACCCCGCTCAGATTAGTGTAATCAACGCCGCATTTACTCCTACAACGGCAGAAATTAATCATGCTCGTGCAGTACTGACAGAGAATGCCAAAGGCGTCGGGATCGTTAGCGGCATGATGATAGATGCAGCCGTTGCCCGTCAGGCCCGGAGATTACTCGCCCGGGCAGGGATCTTTTCCTGATTTTATTAACAGAGGAATTGATTATGAACACGTTATTACCCGCTTATAAAACCATTAGCGAGGGGCGCTACCGAGAAATTTCGGGTCTTTACTGGGAGGATTTTCATCCCGGTGATGTTTTTGAACATCGTCCCGGCCGGACGGTTCTGGACGCCGATAATGTGTGGTTTACCCTGCTCACTCTCAATGTGCAGCCGGTCCATTTCGATGCGGCTTACGCCAGCAAAACGGAATGGAAAAAGTTACTGGTTGATTCAACGTTCACTCTGGCGCTTTTAACCGGTATGAGCGTGCGTACTGTCAGCGCCAGGGTCGTGGCCAATCTTGGCTGGGATAAGGTACAAGCCGTCCACCCGGTTTTCGCAGGGGATACACTTTATGCTGAAAGCACTGTACTCAGCAAACGCCTGTCAAATAGTCGCCCGGGACAAGGCATCGTTACCGTTCGGACATGTGGTATTAACCAGAATGGTGTAGAGGTCATGCGCTTCGAACGAACAATGTTAGTTTATTGCTGTGGATGTTCGCCTGAAGAAGACGCCGCTTATTGAGAAATCGCCCTGAGGTTTAGAGTCATGATGAATGTTAATGCAGCGTATGCCGAAAAATGCGTGACGCCTGACGAGGCGGTTACTTTAATTACCTCCGGCAGTCACCTCTCTATGGGAATGTTTGCAGCAGAGCCTCCAGCTTTGCTGAATGCGCTGGCAAAGCGAGCGAAAAGGGGAGAAATCAACGATCTGCGGGTTTACTGTTATGAAACAGCCAGCATTGCCGGGAACACTATTTTCCGTTATGAGCTAAGTGACTATATTCATCTCTACAGTATGTTTATTACCGGTATTGAACGGGCTTTAATACGTCAGGGGATTGAGAGTTCCGGGCGAAAAATAGTTAACTATGTTCCTTCAAATTTTCATCAGGCGACGCGATTACTGGCTGATGATATTGGTATTGATACTTTTATTCACACCGTGTCCCCTATGGATAAGTATGGCTATTTTAATTTTGGAACTGGAAACGATTATTCCACCCGGATTGCGAGGACAGCTAAAAAGCTTATTGTCGAAGTTAACAAATATATGCCGCGCGTTCATGGAGAAGGTGCTGCAATCCATATTTCAGAAATTGACGCCATTGTTGAAAACCATGTCCCTTTAATTGAATTACCAATACGTACTGCCGTAGCTGAAGATATTGCTATCAGTCAGATTATCGCCTCTCTTGTGCCAGATGGCGCTTGTCTCCAGATGGGGATCGGCGCATTACCGGAGCTCATCTGTAATGCGCTCAAGGAACATAATGATCTGGGGGTCCATACAGAGGCGCTGAATCCGGGGTTGGTAAGTTTGATTCAACAAGGCGTCGTTACCAACCAGCGTAAAAATATCGACCGGGGAATGTCTGTATTTACTTTTGCTATGGGACAAAAGGATATGTATGACTATCTCAACGACAACCCCTCTTTTTTTAGTCGGCCTGTCGATTATGTTAACGATCCGGGGATCATTGCGCAAAATGAGAATGTTGTCTCCATTAACGCTACCTTACAAATCGATCTCACTGGTGCCTGTAACTCTGAACATTTGCTTGGACACCAGTACAGCGCTTCAGGAGGGCAATTGGATTTTGTCAGAGGCGCATATGCATCTAAAGGAGGTCGTTCCATTATTACGACACGCTCAACGGCCGCGAATGATACGATTTCTCGTATTGTTCCCCGCCTTGAGGGGCCTGTAACAACCCCACGAACGGATACGCACTGGATAGTCACTGAATTTGGCTCCGTAAACCTGAAGGGGCTCTCTTCAACCGAGCGTGCGCTCAGGATCATTGAATTGGCGCATCCCAATTTTCGGCAGCAACTTAGAGTAGATGCAAAAAAAATGCATCTGATTTAAAAGTAGGTTAATGCTATTTTTTAATGTAGCATCCCCAAAATATAAACATCATGAGTCTATTCAAATGATAATTGACAGAATTGATCACCTTGTATTAACGGTATCTGATATATCAACCACAATAAGATTCTACGAAGAGGTACTTGGTTTTTCTGCGGTAACATTTAAACAAAATAGAAAAGCGTTAATATTTGGAGCGCAAAAAATTAACCTCCATCAGCAAGAAATGGAGTTCGAACCAAAAGCGAGTAGACCAACGCCGGGATCTGCCGATTTATGTTTTATTACATCGACACCGATAAATGATGTTGTGTCTGAGATCTTACAGGCAGGCATTCCCATTGTTGAAGGCCCGGTTGAGAGAACTGGAGCCACAGGCGAGATAATGTCTATCTACATCAGAGACCCTGATGGAAACTTAATTGAAATTTCGCAGTATGTTTAATGTTAAAACTTACTATTACTGCCTTTATTATGATCACGCATCTGTTTATATTGGTCTAATGGAGATCATATGACAATAATTTCAGGAAAGAGTCTATGTTCAAACTTATTGACTTGAAGACATCGAGGAATTCATAAGAAAGCGTAAAAAAGGAAAGGTGGCGGACTCGGAATCGTATCCACGATTAATATGCTGTTTGTTATTGGTTTTGTTGGTGTTTCTCTCAAATAGCGCCCCCACGAAGGCCCCCATAAAAAATCACTTTGTTTTTGTGATGGTTATCACGAAAAATCGTTATTTAGCTAATGGGGCTTCGTTATGTGTGGAGTCAGGTCCACACATAACGGTCTGAGGTCCACATATAGCAGATGGAATTCCACACATAATGGTTCGGGGTCCACACATAGCGGCGCTAAAAAATCCATGCTGCATTACGCAGGCAAAACTTCATCCCTCTTCGCATTGAACATCTTTCAAACTTACATTTGATATGTTGGAACAAAGGTTTTTGAGATAATAAAAATTGGTGTGTTTTCTAATTTATAGATTCTATTAGTATTTTTTCTATACTTTTGAGATGCCTTCATGCACCAGTTGAGATAACTAAACATCATGGCTCAATTTAATCACTTTGAACTCTCGCTTCTGAACCCCAGCTTTGACTCCCCTTTGGTCGATGCGCTGACGGAGCTGGAGTTATTCCGGCACCTGCGGCTGGAAACCGATGTTCACCCTATCCTATTTGCGCAGTTGAAGGCCGTTTTCCACATGCTGGAGAGTCTTGGCTCTGCAAGAATTGAGGGAAATCACACCACGCTTGCCGACTATGTTGAAAGCAAGGTTGAAGGAACGCAGAGTTCGACGGATCAGCTCAAAGAAATCAACAATATTGAAGCCGCGATGGAGTACATCGACGAATACCTGAGCGATGGTGATGAGATAACGGAATATTTTATCCGCGAGTTGCATAGTCTGGCGGTAGCCGGGCTGCAACAGGAAGGCGACAGAACGCCCGACGCATATCGACAACATAATGTCAGCATTGCTCAGTCTGACCATTTGCCGCCGGACCACATTCGCGTTGCTGATTATATGGCGGAACTAACCGCCTTTATTAACCGTGCCGATAAGCCAAAGTACGATCTGATGAAGATTGCGCTGGTGCACCACCGCTTTGGCTGGATACATCCCTTTGGCAACGGTAATGGCCGAACGGTCAGACTGCTGACCTATGCGTTGCTTATCAAGTATGGTTTTAATGTTCAGGCTGGTGGGCGGGTTCTCAATCCGACTGCGGTATTCTGTAATGATCGTGAGCGCTATTACGCCATGCTTTCGTTAGCCGATAAAGGCACTGAGCAGGGGCTGGAAGAATGGTGCTTATATGTGCTTTCGGGGATCTCCTCTGAGCTGAAGAAAGTCGATCAACTGACAAGCCACGCTTTTCTGAGCGAAAAGATCCTGTATCCGGCTATCGATTTTTCGTCGGAGCGAGGGTTGATAAATCCGCTGGAATCGAAGGTACTGAAACGCGCCGTCGAGTTGGGGACGATCAAAGCGGGCGATCTACGTACCGTTTTGCCTGATCTGAAACCGACGCAGGTGACTTATCAGCTTGGTAAGTTGATTGAGCGGGGATTGCTTCAACCAGTAGAAGAGGGGGCGCGTACCTATACGGCGAAGTTTTCTAACTCGTATCTGATACGTGGGGTGATTAAGGTGCTGCGGGAAGAAGGGTTTATTCCTGATTTGTGATCCTCAATCTGGTTTATCTTTTGGTATTCATGTCGTTTTTAAATCGACTTTAGCGATAAAAAATAAACCATTAGAGCAAACCGCCCCTGTTAGCGCAGGGGCAGATTTATAAGTGTGATTCAGGGCAGTGGCGGCAGACCAAGCTCTTTAAGAAAGGCGTTATGCGTATCTCGCGCTTTCGCTATTTCCTGCTCTAACTCGACTAGCTGGCTATTGACTGCTGCCAGATCGATTTTCTCCTCCGGCACGGCGGTGCTGATATAGCGGGAAATATTCAGATTTCGTTAGCCTTGATTTCCTCCAGCGGTACGCGGCGGGAATAGCGATCTTCCTCTTTGCGGAACTGGTAAGTATCGACAATCTTGCTGATGTGCTCTTTATTCAGACGGTTCTGCCGCTTACCTTTCTCGAAGTATTCACTGGCGTTAATAAACAGCACGTCATCCGGCTTTTTGCACTTTTTCAATACCAGAATACACACCGGAATACCGGTTGAGAAAAACAGGTTGGCGGGCAGGCCAATGACGGTATCGATATTGCCGTCTTCGAGCCGCTTACGACGAATACGCTCTTCCGCGCCGCCGCGAAACAGAACGCCGTGCGGCAGGACGATCGCCATCGTACCTTCCGGGGCAAGAAAATGATCACCATCACGGTTCTGGAGCACCGCAGGAGAACGCCCAGCACCGTTTACAGGAAGCGTGGTGCCTGTGACGAATAATCCGTCAGAGATGCTTAATGTGGGCAGTGAGCAATCTGTACCGTCATTACCTGCACCAGAAAAAGAATTAACCGATCTGGCTTTTTCGCTGTTTGCCCCACAGGAAACTGCCGCGCCAGCAGCCCATACTTTCCAGCCGGAAATACCCTGTGAAGATAACCGTCCTGTTTTGCCTGCCGCTGTACCGGAAAAAGCGGCTGCGGCATTATCCGGTGATATTGATAGTCCCGATTATCCATCGCCTCCACCGTCCCGTCCGGTAGTATCGCAGGCAGACAGCAAAATAACACTCCGGGCAACATTTTTACGACTGGTTGTGTCAGGTGGTGCAGGCACGAAAAATTGTGACGAATGACGTGATGGCTCGCGTGCATATGGTTCAGGGAAAAGTGTTTCTGGTATCGCCTGGTATTTTTCAGCTATATGTTCAGTCGGTTACGGGTGAGACTGGGACGGAGTGGAAAAAAGTACAGCTGAGCTTTCAGCGGCTGGGTCTGCATATACGGGGCGACGACGGGATTAATATTTTTAACTGTGAGGTCAAAGGGCCACGTAAAATTCGTCAGGTAAAAGGCTATCTTCTGGATAAGCCAGAGGATATATTTAGTAGCAATGTACCGGAAGATAACCCCTATTTAACCATCATGACGTAGTAATGGAAACGGTGTGGAGGGGCGCACCTCTTTTTCATATCTAAGGGACGCCGCAGTGGCGTCCCTTAATTATTTACATAATCCCTTTTCTGACCAGAGGAGTATTAACCCACTCATGAACTTCTTTACTTATCTCAACATCCGGAGCGCATTGTGCCAGTAGTCCGGAAAATGAATTACAGTGCTATTTCTGAGATTCAGTTTCTTCGATTTGTTGTAAACCAATGCCGAGGTGGCCTGCGAAAAATATGTATATGAATTTTCTCATCAATAATTAACGCATATTAAAACGATCATAATGGAAGGCTTTCTCTGATATCCCGTACTTTTGTAGTCCGGATAGTAGACTTTTCGCAAAACCTGCTGGCCCGCAAAACCAGACGTGAACGTTTTGGCTATTATCGCTTTCCATCATAATATGTTTGGCTTCCAGTTTCTTCCCGGCATCGATACGGTGTAAAGTCACACCTGCTGCTGTACATAATAAATCGAGATTTACAGGGTACTGCAAATCATCATGCTGACCAACGCAATACCATAAATCAATAGGGCAGAGTTGGTGGTCTGAGTTTTTTAAATATTCCAGCTGAGATATAAAAGGAGTGATACCGATCCCTCCCGCAACCCAGACCTGACGCTCAGATTGAATATTAAAGTCTAAATAACCCCAAGGGCCCTCAACAATCACGTCCTGTCCAGTTTTTAATTCTTTCTTTAGTGAATGTGTATGATCCCCTAATGCTTTAATGGCAAAACGCAAGTGTTTTTTATCCTGGTAATAAGAGGCTATAGTGAATGGGTGTGCCTCTGCATCATGTTGAAATGTTAAAAATGAAAACTGCCCAGGTGTATGCAATAGAGGAGTGTCAGTATGTAGAGTTATTTCTATAATATCATTTGGGTAATAGTCGATGTTTGTGATGATCGCAACGCGTTTGTTTTTATAAGCAATCATATTAAATAGTGAAAGGCCAGCAGCATAAACACCTGGAATACTCACAATTACCAGCAGAATGCCCGAAGGTGAATTCCACCAATATGTTTTAAATAGAACGGTAAAAATATGGAAAGCAGTAGCCAGGTAAAAAACAGGAAACAGACGATGTATAAAATGGAAAATGTTATAAGGGATTTTTTTTACAAGAGAAACCAGCACCAACCCTATCATCAGGTATGTAGACCATTCAGCAGCTAACAATCCTGCATAGATCAGTTGAGATTGCCATGAGCTTATCTGAACACTTCCCAGTGATCCTGGATGAGCAAGCCAGCCATTTTGCACCAGCCAGTGAGGTATTTTTTCGTCCAGCCAGTGCGCCAGCGTAAAGACTGTCGCGATAATACCAGCTTGTTTGTGTAAACCCCACGATTTATCCAGACCTTTCAGAATTCGATTCAACCAGGGTGAACGCAAAATCAGACACATAGCTAATGTCATAAAACACCATGCGACGCACCCACTAAAAAATAGAAAGTTTTGCCGAAACAGCCAAAAGATTTTAGATGTTTCAGCGTGGAATATTTCACCTGATAAGACAAAAATAAGACTTGCTGTGAGTAATGTTAAGCTACTCACAAAATACGTTATTTTCATAATGGCCTGTTTTTTAGCAGGCACGGGCAATTACCCGTGTCCTGGATAATAATTACGATTGATTGTAATTGTGATTATTTATAAAGAATAGCGGTGGCGTGTGATTGATTATCGATATGAAATGAAGTGATTCGATAATAATGAGCACCTGACGCTTCAGTTTTATTCTGAAGGAGTTGTATGATGCTTTCAGGATTTGTATTTATGGATGATACACTAACATGAGCAATTTCTTTCATGTCTGTTTCTGGATGACTAATTTCTGTTGCAGCAATGGATGTCTGCCCAAATAAAGAGAGTAAGAAAAAAGAGGTGACAATTTTTTTACTGATATTCATAAGAATTCCTTTCATATTAATAAACTTATCGATTAAAAGCATGAGCCAGCATACAGGGAATTTGCGCCAGCGAGTTTTTTTCTGCCAGAGATCTGCCTGGTACGGTTTTATCCACTCCTTCGGTGGGCAATATATGAACGTTAGTGATCCCCATCAAATTTAACGTTGACCGCAGATAGCTTTCCTGATGATCCAATTCCCGATGCCTGGTATCTGAATAAATTCCACCTCGCGTGGAGACAATAAATGCTGGCCTGTCGACCAGTAACCCCGTTGCACCCGTAGAGGTAAAACGAAATGTCAGACCAGCCTGGCAAACCTGATCTATCCAGGTTTTCAGACCCGAAGAGACAGAGTGGTTAATCATCGGTGCACCTATTACTAATATATCGCAGAGGCTCAACTCCGCGATCGCGTTTCTGATACCCTCCACTTCACTTTGCGTTTGTGCGTCTGTAGACATTAACTTTCCCCCAAGCACCAGAAATGTCTCTTCGCGTAAGTGGGGTGGCGGTGTCCGTCCGAGATCGCGGTATGTCACGCTGGCATTCGGAAAGCGCTGGCAGATAGCTTTTGTCAGCGCCAGGCTCAGCTTTCGTGAGCTGGAGTTGCAGAGCATAGGGCTGCTGTCAATGTGGAGGATCTTCATGGTGTTCGTCTCATTTAAAACGTGTGGCTAGTTTAACCGTTCTTAAAATGATGTTTAAATAGACGAAATTGAACTTCATTGTTGCGATAAAAGAACAATCATGATTGACTGGAATGATTACTGGTATTTTGCCCTGATTGCAGAAGAAGGAAGCTACAGCCGGGCGGCAATACGTGCGAAAGTGTCCAAATCGGTGCTAAGTCGGCGGATGTCGGCATTAGAGGAACAGCTTGGTGTACATCTGATTCAGCGGACAACCCGACGCCTTGCGCTGACCAAAGTCGGCGAGCAATTTGCGCAGGAGTGTCAGAAGCTGGTAAATCAAAGTGAGCGAGCCCGCGCTGTTGTTCAGGCGGTGCAGGAGTATCCACAGGGGACATTACGGATCAGTGCGCCGGTATTCATGGCAGAAACGTGGCTGGGAGCACTCATCAACGAATTTATTGCCCGTTGGCCGCTGGCAAATGTGCAGCTCCTTGCTGTCAATCGCCCGGTGGATATGATTGCAGAAGGTATTGATATTGCGCTATCAGTAAGTTCAGGGGCATTGCCTGATTCTTCGTTGCACTATAAAAAAATCAATACGCTATACGATATTCTGGTTGCCAGCCCCCAGTGGGTCGAGCAATATCCTGATTTAAAGACCATTGGAGATCTTCACAGGGCTCCGGCAATGGTGAGACTGGCCGACGGCCGTATGCAACCGTGGCATTTAATCAATGGGAGTCAGGAAATCACCCTGTCACTTTCCCCCCGTTTGTATTCCAATAATCTGCGGGTTCTGTTACAGGCAGTTGCTGGCGGCAATGGTGTGGCTTTGTTACCGTTTCCGGCCTGCAAGGAAGAATTGCAAAACGGGGGACTGGTACAACTTTTCCCCGAGTGGTCTGGCCAGCCAAGACAGATTTATGCACTATTCCCAGCGAACAAAGGAATGCCCGCAGTTGCACGCTATTTTATGGACGAGTTAACCATGCGGCAGGAGAAACTAAATTCAGGACATTAAAAAGGTTAATTCATAGCGGCAGAAAACTGTCGCCGTGTTGTTGTAACAAATGACCAAACATGACTGTGGCAGATAATCCCGGCTTAGACATTCTGCAATCAGTTCATAAGTCTTAAATATACGCTATGTTGCCGGGCATAAATATAGGGCGCAACGTCCCCCTCGCGGCTCACGTCCAGATAATCTGACCACCACTGCATCATCTCCATACGCGCCTCCATGTACATACGCCGCCCGCACGCCGTTGCGCTCCTTGACGCTCACTGGCATCAGAGAAGGGCAGATACCCGATACCAGCAGCTTACGCGCGGCATTGCGCTTTTCGCGGGCTTTTGCCAGCGTAACCTGCGGATAGGGGCCGAAAGTCAGACGATTTTCTTTACCGCCGAAGCGATAGCGGAAATACCATAGCTTAGAGCCGTCAGGTACAGAATTTGTGAATCGGTGATTTTTGTAGGGTTTTTCGAGGGGCGCGGCGCAGATCTTGCTATCAGTTAACATGAGGGTCTCTCCGTTCATCGAAGTGAATGAACCCTTAATCTGACCCACAATTTTCCGGATACGTAGGGATAAATCAAAACGCACCTGAAAAGATTTCCACGCTAACTCATTGAATTAAAAACACAAGGGGATTTATCAGGAAGCATAAAAAGGAAAGGTGGTGCCCGGACTCGGAATCGAACCAAGGACACGGGGATTTTCAATCCCCTGCTCTACCGACTGAGCTATCCGGGCAACGAGGCGCATTAAACCGTAATCGCCTCGCTTCGTCAACGAAATTTCTTCAAATCAACGTAGACTGCACAATCTATCACCACTTTGTTGCTATTGCACGCAGAATCAGGCAAAAAACATCGTCCATGCGGCGGAAATCGGCATCGCCAGCAACAGCGCCGGGAGCATATTCACTACCGGAAACATTTTGATTCCACATACACGCAAGCCGGTCGCCACCAGCAGCAGTCCGCCTACAGCGCTAAAGTCGCCCATCATTGCCGGCGTGGTCAGTGGAAGAATGAGGGTGGCGCAGGCGGCAAGCGTTAACTGGATAATCAACATCGGCGCGCAAATCGCCGAAACGGCGATGCCAAGCGAACAGGCGAAAATAATGGCAGTGAAAAAATCCAGAAAAGATTTAGCGATCAAAATGTTTGGATCGCCAGTCATCCCTTCATGCATCGCGCCGAAAATACCGGTGCCGCTGGCGCAAAAAAGTACAATGATAGCGACGTAACTTTGAATAAATGAGTCGTGTGTCGGCTTCTTACCCGATGCCATAAATAATTGTTGGATTTTCGCGACTGCGCCATTAATGCCTTTTTCCAGCAAACAAAACTCGCCGATAAGCGCGCCGACCAGCGTCGCCAGCACCATCACCGGAAGATTAGCGCATTTCATCACCAGCAGAATGCCAATTCCCAGAGAGCATAGACCAAAAATAGACGTCATTGAGACGCGAATCCGTTCTGGCAGACGCTGACTTAACAGCGCGCCAATAACGCCGCCGAATAAAATTGCGCCAGCGTTAATAAAAGGTCCAATTACCACAATGACTCCTGTTATTTGTCTTTCAAATTGCCTTATTATCACGCGATTAAGCTGTTAATAGCTTGACTATCTGTGACGTATAGAGCGCTGATTTTACCTTGCGCCGTCTGGTGAAAGGTGCCATGATTGCGCGAAATTTCTCCTGCCAGCATGGGGCTCGCCGGGATGAACATAGCGCCTTTATATTGTCTTCACTGTCGCCTGACTGCGCGAGGTTTGCCCCTTTCTTTCCTTTTTTTTGTCATCCTCGCTATGCGGTGAGGGCAGCGCACGCTCACTGCAGGACAACAGTAAAATCAGAAACAGTCTGTTTTTACTGATGTCTGGCGGTCGGAGCTGGTATCCAGTTTGACCCGGCATCTCGTTGGGCAAGGCATCGGCCTTGTCCGGGGTTACTCTACTCCCGAAACGGGTATTTGCGCTTATGAAATCAATGAATATTGCCGCCAGCGGTGAACTCATCCCCCGTCTCTCCACCCACCGAAACGTAGTGGCGCTGGACAGTACCGACTTTACCGATGTGGCCGCAGTCGTCATTACCACTGCCGACAGCCGTAGCGGTATTCTGGCGTTGCTTAAACGCACCGGTTTTCACCTGCCGGTGTTTATGCTTGCGGATGAACCCGTCAGCGCGCCTGCCGGCGTTACGGCGGTAATAGGCGGGAACGCGCAGGAATGGCTGGAGCTGGAAAACGCAGCCTGTCGCTACGAAGCGGAACTTCTGCCGCCCTTTTATGGCACCCTGACCCAGTATGTCGACATGGGGAATAGTACCTTTGCTTGCCCGGGGCACCAGCATGGCGAGTTTTTTAGAAAACATCCCGCAGGCCGTCATTTTTATGACTTTTTTGGTGAAAACCTGTTTCGTGCGGATATGTGTAACGCCGATGTGAAACTTGGCGATCTGCTAATACATGAAGGTTCTGCCAAACACGCGCAGAAATTTGCGGCAAAAGTGTTTAATGCGGATAAAACCTACTTTGTGCTGAATGGAACTTCGGCGGCGAATAAAGTGGTCACCAACGCCCTGCTGACGCGCGGCGATCTGGTGCTGTTTGATCGTAATAATCACAAATCCAACCACCACGGTGCCCTGATTCAGGCCGGGGCGACGCCGGTCTATCTTGAAGCGGCGCGTAACCCGTTTGGTTTTATCGGTGGTATTGATGCGCACTGTTTTGATGAAACGTACCTGCGCGACCAGATTCGTGACGTGATGCCGGAAAGCGCCGATGCGTCGCGTCCGTTCCGCCTGGCGATCATTCAGCTGGGTACCTATGACGGCACTATTTACAACGCCCGTCAGGTGGTGGATAAAATCGGACATCTCTGCGATTACATTCTGTTTGACTCCGCGTGGGTAGGCTATGAGCAGTTTATCAATATGATGGCGGATACCTCGCCATTGCGGCTGGAGCTTAATGAAAACGACCCTGGGATCTTTGTGACCCAATCGGTACATAAGCAACAGGCGGGGTTCTCACAAACCTCGCAGATCCACAAAAAAGATAACCATATTCGCGGCCAGGCGCGTTTTTGCCCGCACAAACGCCTGAACAACGCCTTCATGTTGCACGCCTCGACCAGTCCGTTCTACCCGCTGTTTGCGGCGCTGGATATCAATGCCAAAATCCACGAAGGGGAGAGCGGTCGCCGCCTGTGGGCGGAGTGCGTTGCGCTGGGCATTGACGCACGTAAAGCCATTCTCGCCCGTTGCAAACTGCTTCAGCCCTTTATCCCACTGGTGGTTGACGGCAAGCCGTGGCAGGCATATCCGACGGAGACCATTGCCAGCAATCGTCGTTTCTTCAGTTTTGAACCTGGGGCGAAATGGCATGGTTTTGAGGGTTATGCGGATGACCAGTATTTTGTCGATCCTTGTAAACTGTTACTGACCACGCCAGGTATTGATGCCGATAGTGGTCGGTACACCGAATTCGGCATCCCGGCGACCATTCTCGCCCACTATCTGCGTGAGAACGGTATTGTGCCTGAGAAGTGCGATCTCAACTCGATTCTGTTCTTGCTGACACCCGCCGAGAGCGAAGAGAAACTGGCGCGGCTGGTCGCGATGCTGGCGCAATTTGAACGACACATTGAAGACGATACGCCGCTTGCGGATGTATTGCCGACGGTTTTTCAGAAATACCCGGTGCGCTACCGCGATTACACCCTGCGTGAGCTATGTCAGGAGATGCACAACCTGTACGTTAGCTTTGACGTTAAGGATCTGCAAAAAGCGATGTTCCGCAAAGAAAGCCTGCCGCATGTGGCGATGAACCCACAGGACGCCAACAGCGCCTTTATTCGCGGCGATGTAGAGCTGGTGCGTATCAGCGAAGCGGGCGGGCGTATTGCTGCCGAGGGGGCATTGCCATACCCGCCGGGCGTACTGTGCGTGGTGCCGGGGGAGATTTGGGGCGGCGCGGCGCAGCGTTATTTTTTGGCGCTGGAAGAGGGCATCAATCTGTTGCCCGGTTTTTCGCCTGAATTGCAGGGGGTATATAGCGAGACTGATGCCGATGGAATTCAACGCTTGTACGGATATGTTTTAAAGTAACGTTGCCTGCAGGCCGGATAAGGCATTTACGCCTTATCCGACCTGCGAAACAGGGCAAGAATTAATGTGCAACGGGTTGCGAACTTGCCGGAACGCGAACGTGTTTGTATTTGAACAAGGCTACGAACGCAAAGGCCAGCACCAGCGAGTAGCCTGCGAAGATGAGCCACACGGTCTGCCAGTCGGTAATGCCGTTTTGAGTGTAATACTCCACCACTTTACCGCTCACAATGCCGCCCAGGATACAGCCGAAGCCGTTGGTCATCATCAGGAACATCCCCTGCGCGCTGGCGCGGATTTCCGGGCGTACTTCTTTTTCGACAAACACCGAGCCAGAAATGTTGAAGAAATCGA
Organism: Salmonella sp. 741265073_HBA; assembly: GCF_046569105.1. Taxonomy (NCBI): domain Bacteria; kingdom Pseudomonadati; phylum Pseudomonadota; class Gammaproteobacteria; order Enterobacterales; family Enterobacteriaceae; genus Salmonella; species Salmonella sp. 741265073_HBA. Next base: position 97,617 of record NZ_JBKFRY010000005.1, read on the forward strand.
AGGCGCAGCCGTACACAATCATCGACAGTACCAGCAGAACGGTACCGAACGGCGTCGGGTCGCCATAAGCGAACAGGCCGAAACGCAGCATCCACGCCACAATACTGATAAGCATAACGTTCTTAATACCATAACGGCTCAGGAAGAACGGAATGGTCAGGATGAATAACGTTTCAGAAATCTGCGAAATCGACATCATCACCGAGGCGTGCTGCACGATAAAGCTACTGGCGAATAGCGGATCTTTATCAAAGCTATGCAGGAAGGTGTTGCCAAACATGTTGGTGATCTGCAGTTCCGCGCCCAGCATCATGGAGAAGATGAAGAAAATCGCCATCCGCTTATTTTTAAACAGCGCAAAAGCGTCAAGGCCCAGCATTGATGTCCAGCTCTGGTTTTTCTGTTGGTTCGCCACCGGAATGTGCGGCAGGGTAAAGGTAAACAGTACCAGCAGAACGGAAAGCGTCGCGCCGATATAAAGCTGCATATGGCTCAGCTCGAAACCGGAGAAACTCACGCCCCACATCGCCAGAATAAAGCCAATGGTGCCCCAGATACGGATAGGCGGGAAGTCAGTCACAATATCCATGCCGGCAGACTGCAGGCGGTAATACGATATGGTATTGATCAAGCCCAACGTCGGCATATAGGCCAACGAGTTAAGCAGGATCACAAAGAACATCGCCCCAGGCGTAGTGACTTCCGCGGCCATGAATAGCGTGATGGCGCCGACAACATGACACAGGGCATAGACCCATTTCGCGCTCAGCCATTTGTCAGCCACAATGCCTAGCAAGGTCGGCATAAAGACGGCGGCAATCCCCAGTGAACTATAAACTGCGCCAATAGATGCGCCGTCAAATTTTAAGGTGACGAACATATACGAGCCCAGGGTAGTGAGCCAGCTTCCCCACAGACAGAACTGCAGAAAAGAGAGTATTTTAAGCTGCAGCTTAAGATTCATGTTAATTTCCTCACACCTGAGAGCGGATGAATGTTTTAAAAGGCACATTTGCCGTTGTGATTTGGTGTGATTCTATCAATGAGAGGCGGGCTTTTTTTGTTACCTGTGACAAATATTTGCAAACAATTTCTGATTGCAAAGCAAAATGGTGACGGAGTTAACACTTTTGCCTTTCCCGCCTCTGTCATTTGTCGGCCAGAGGCGGGATGCGATGGTTTATCGGCGGCGATACGATCGCTGGGCGGAATTCACCTTATACAGATAGCGGCGCGACTCCGCAGATGGATGTCGGGTGGTTAATATCTGGTACACATCCCCCGGCGACATGCGGTTAATCATATTCGCGGCCTGAATCTTATCGTTCGAGAATACGCGTAATACGCTGCCTGCGCCGCCATTATAGGCAGTAATGACCGCATAGCGCCGCGACGTCGGATTCTCAATACCGCTCAGATAGACATTATTCAACATCGCCAGATACGCTGTGCCGGTATCGATATTGCTGGCGGGGTCGAACAGGAAGTTACGGCTTGGCGTGCCGGACTTACCCTGAGAACGGAAAACATCTTTCCCGGCGCTGTGTTGCACCACCTGCATCAGGCCCAGCGCATCCGCGTGGCTGACCGCATACGGGTTAAACGAGGACTCCGTTTGCATAATCGCCAGAATCAGCGACTCGTCAACGCCGTATTTACGGGAGGCCTGGCGTACCATGCCAATATATTTATGCGCGCGTTTATCAAGGTGGTTCGGCACCAGATTAATGGTGACGCTGTAAATAATACGCAGGCCGTTACTGCGGCTTTTGAGCCGCGTTTTCAGCAAGTAACCCGCGAATGTCGTGGCGCGGCCTTCCCAGCGAATAGGCTGGCCGGTATTGTCGAGGACCTGACCATACAGGAAGGGTTCTTTAGAAATTTTTATGTCATCGACATCGGAGTAAAGATCGACGGAGGTTGGGTCGTCACCCATGAGCAACGTTTTAATAATGGCCCGGCGCAGATGTGCGGTAGGTTCCGTCCCGGCGATGGTTTCAACGGTAATGGTCCCATCATCAAAGTTGATGTGGCTGCGGGTCTGGAACTGATCGGTATATTTGACGTAGTCTTTCGGCCCGGCGATCAGGACTTCCTTATATCCCCACAGATTTTCAATATTGTTGGCAAATTGCCCCATCAAAATATCAAAGCCGTTGGTATCCTTGACCCAGGCTTCATTATACGTCTCGCCTTTTTTGGTCGAACTGGAGCAGGAGATGAGCAACGGCGCAATAACAGCAAGCGCGAGTAATTTTTTCATCATTCCGGGAGTGCATGTTGTGTTGTCGTTATGCCATGTTGCCGGGCAGCGGCGCTAAGGGCTTATCCGGCATAACTCACAGGCCGAATAAGCGCAGCGTCATTCAGCAACGGGCCTATTTTTTATCTTCTGGCGTATAACCTTCGATATGAACGTCTTTGCCTTCGAACAGGAAGCTCACCATCTCCTGTTCCAGCAGCTTACGGTGCTCGGCGTTCATCATGTTGAGCTTTTTCTCGTTAATCAACATGGTCTGCTTATGCTGCCACTGCGCCCACGCGTCCTTAGAGATCTCGTTATAGATACGTTTTCCCAGTTCGCCAGGGTAGAGCTGAAAATCTTGCCCTTCAGCGTCGCGTTGCAGGTAAGTACAAAAAATCGTTCTGCTCATAAGTCATCCTCTTCATCGACCGGGGCGTTAAACTGGCGCTCCGGTACGTAACTGCTGTAACAAGCGCTCCACGGGGGCCGCCAGTCCGACTGACGGCGGTTGCGCTAAGTTATACCAGAGCGCGCTGCCTTCATCCATGCAGGCGTCCAGTGACGACACGGGAAGCCACATAGGCACAATATCCAGGTGGAAATGGCTAAATGTGTGGCGAAACGCGTTAAGCTGGGTCAAATTATCAGCGTTAACATGCCGTTGCGCCAGCCATTCACGTAATTCATCTTCGCTGGCGAACTGCGGGAAGCAGTAGAGTCCGCCCCATAAACCGCTGGGAGGGCGCTGCGCCAGGAAAATCTCCTGATTATGCTGTAACAATAAAAAGTAACCCGTCCGCTCCGGCAACGTCTGTTTCGGTTTCTTGCCCGGATAGCGTGACCAGCTTTCATGCGCAGCGGCGATACAACCGTTTTGCAGCGGACACAGGGTGCACTTTGGCTTTGAACGCGTACAAACCATCGCGCCCAGATCCATCATCGCCTGATTAAAACGCTCCACGCCGCGTGCGGGCGTCACTTGCTCGCTCAACGTCCACAGCGTATTCTCCACCTCTTTTTTTCTAGGCCAGCCGCTAACAGCATAACAGCGAGCCAGCACACGTTTAACGTTTCCATCAAGAATCGGATAATGTTTACCTAACGCGAGGGAGAGAATTGCGCCGGCGGTTGAACGTCCGACGCCGGGGAGCGCGGCGATTTCGGCAAAAGTTTGCGGGAATTCTCCACCGTGAAGCGTCGCCACCTGTTGCGCCGCTTTATGCAAATTACGTGCGCGGGCGTAATAGCCGAGCCCGGTCCATAAATGGAGTACTTCATCCAGCGGCGCATTCGCTAAATCCGTTACCGTCGGAAAGCGCGCCATAAATCGCTCAAAGTAAGGAATCACCGTCGTCACCTGCGTTTGTTGCAACATGACTTCCGAGAGCCATACTTTGTAAGGCGTCTTGTTAATTTGCCAGGGCAGCGTTTTCCGCCCGTATTTGTCGTACCAGTCCAGAACCTGGGCTGAAAATTGAGACGCTTGCATGGAAACTCATTCATTATTGCCGGGGGCAAGATTGCAGCACAGAGGCCGCAGGGTGTAAACCGGAACTTTCCGCAGTGCGCTTCATGCTTGCATCCGGCAACTAACTTTGGATAATGCCCGTTTTCAGAACTCAAACACAGCAGACTACACTTTTATGAAAAACGACGTCATTTCACCGGAATTTGATGAAAACGGTCGCCCGCTGCGCCGTATTCGTAGTTTTGTTCGTCGCCAGGGGCGACTGACAAAGGGGCAAGAGCACGCGCTGGAAAACTACTGGCCGGTGATGGGCGTCGAGTTCAGCGAGGCGCCGGTAGATTTCGCCACGTTGTTTGGTCGCGAAGCGCCGGTGACGCTGGAGATTGGTTTTGGCATGGGGGCGTCTCTCGTGGCGATGGCGAAAGCGCGCCCGGAGCAGAATTTCCTCGGTATTGAAGTGCATTCGCCCGGCGTCGGCGCGTGTCTGGCGTCCGCTCATGAAGAGGGCGTTGAAAACCTGCGCGTCATGTGCCACGACGCGGTAGAAGTGTTGCATAAAATGATTCCTGACAATTCTTTATCGATGGTTCAGCTCTTTTTCCCTGACCCGTGGCATAAAGCGCGTCATAATAAACGCCGTATCGTTCAGGTGCCGTTTGCTGAACTGGTATTGAGCAAGCTGAAATTGGGCGGCGTTTTCCATATGGCGACCGACTGGGAAGCGTATGCGGAACACATGCTTGAAGTCATGTCTTCTATCGACGGGTACAAAAATCTGTCAGAGAGCAATGATTATGTACCGCGCCCGGAATCGCGCCCGGTAACGAAATTTGAACAACGTGGCCATCGTCTTGGTCATGGCGTATGGGACTTAATGTTCGAGAGGGTGAAATAATGGCAAAGAACCGTAGTCGTCGTCTGCGTAAAAAAATGCACATTGACGAATTCCAGGAATTAGGATTTTCGGTGGCATGGCGTTTTCCGGAAGGTACATCTGAAGAGCAGATCGATAAGACTGTCGATGACTTTATTAATGACGTTATTGAGCCTAATAAACTGGCGTTTGACGGCAGCGGCTACCTGGCCTGGGAAGGGCTGATTTGTATGCAGGAAATCGGTAAATGTACCGAAGAACATCAGGCGATTGTGCGTAAGTGGCTGGAAGCGCGCAACCTTGAGGAAGTCCGAACCAGCGAACTTTTCGACGTTTGGTGGGACTAATAAGTACAGGGTCGGCAAATGCCGGCCCGCTTTGTCTTGAGGGAAAGTTATGATGCGCAAAACGCTGCTGGCGGCAGTGCTAACGTTTACGGCGATGGCCGCTCATGCAGATTACAAATGCAGCGTCACGCCGCGTGACGATGTGATCCTGAGTCCACAAACGGTGCAGGTGAAAGGTGAAAACGGCAACCTGGTGATCACGCCGGACGGCAATGTGATGTACAACGGTAAGCAGTACACCCTTAGCGCCGCGCAGCGCGAGCAGGCGAAAGATTACCAGGCGGAGCTGCGAAGCGCGCTGCCGTGGATTGATGAGGGCGCCCGATCGCGCGTCGAAAAAGGCCGCGTGGCGCTGGATAAAATCATCGCTAAAGAGGTGGGCGAAAGCAGCAACATGCGTAGCCGTCTGACGAAGCTTGATGCGCAATTAAAAGCGCAAATGAACCGCATTATTGAACATCGTACGGACGGCCTGACGTTCCACTATAAGGCTATCGACCAGGTGCGTGCCGACGGTCAGCAGTTGGTGAATCAGGCGATGGGCGGTATTTTGCAGGACAGCATTAACGAAATGGGCGCCAAAGCGGTGCTTAAAGGCGGCGGCAATCCTTTACAGGGCGTGATGGGCAGCCTCGGTGGTTTGCAAACCGCTATCCAGAACGAATGGAAAAATCAGGAGAAAGATTTCCAGCAGTTTGGCAAAGATGTCTGTAGCCGCGTAGTAACCTTAGAAGATAGCCGCAAAGCGCTGGTTGGCAGCCTGAAGTAATCTTTCCTTTTTAAACAATGGCGTAGATCGTATCTGCGCCTTTTTATTCTGTTTTTTCCTGCATTTTGTTATCCATCTCTAAAAAATACTCTCTGTTGGATATATATCGCTGGTTAATCGTATGGCGTCACATTATTCGTCTGCAATATAGGGATAATGCGACCAGTTGACATAACTGGAGATATAACATGGAGTTTTTCAGGAAAACGGCATTAGCTGCTCTGGTAATGGGTTTCAGCGGCGCAGCGTTCGCTTTACCGAATATCACCATCTTAGCGACCGGCGGAACGATCGCTGGCGGCGGTGATTCAGCAACAAAATCAAATTATACGGCAGGTAAAGTCGGTGTCGAAAATCTGGTGGATGCCGTTCCTCAATTGAAGGACATTGCGGTAGTGAAAGGCGAGCAGGTCGTTAACATTGGCTCGCAGGATATGAACGATGAAGTCTGGCTCACGCTGGCGAAAAAAATCAACACCGAGTGCGACAGCACCGACGGTTTCGTGATCACCCACGGTACTGATACGATGGAAGAGACCGCTTATTTCCTCGATCTGACCGTGAAATGCAATAAACCGGTGGTACTGGTCGGCGCGATGCGTCCCTCCACGTCAATGAGCGCAGATGGCCCGTTCAACCTCTATAATGCGGTAGTAACAGCGGCTGATAAACAGTCTGCCAACCGCGGCGTGCTGGTGGTAATGAATGATACCGTCATGGACGGACGCGACGTCACTAAGACCAATACGACTGACGTGGCGACGTTTAAAGCGGTTAACTATGGCCCGCTGGGTTATATCCACAACGGTAAAATTGACTACCAGCGTACACCAGAGCGTAAACATACCACCTCCACCCCGTTCGACGTGTCGAAGCTGACCGCGTTGCCGAAAGTCGGTATCGTTTATAACTATGCGAATGCGTCCGATCTGCCGGCAAAAGCGCTGGTAGACGCGGGTTATGACGGGATCGTGAGCGCAGGCGTGGGTAACGGCAACCTGTATAAAACGGTCTTTGATACCCTGGCGACCGCCGCGCACAACGGTACGGTAGTGGTGCGTTCTTCACGTGTGCCGACGGGCGCAACCACGCAGGATGCGGAAGTTGACGATGCAAAATACGGCTTTGTCGCTTCCGGCACGCTGAACCCGCAAAAAGCGCGTGTCTTACTGCAACTGGCGTTAACCCAGACTAAAGATCCAAAACAGATCCAGACGATGTTCAATCAGTATTAAAGATAATGCCCCGGTCGGAAGGCCGGGGCCATCTTTGGAAGACCTCTCGCACAACCAACACTATTATCTTGCTAATTATCATCCTGGTTATGATAATCGTGGGCGTCATGTCTCTGGACGGGAGGTCCACAAGTGGTTCGACAATGGATTGCTGGCGCAGCGCTGTTTGCCCTGATTTCAGGCTATAGTTGGGCAGAGGTTGCTCAACCCTCCGATAACATCTTAAAAGAACAGTTTAGTAAGCAGTACCACGGCATACTTAAACTGGATTCCATTACCTTAAAAAATCTTGATTCGACGGGCAATCAGGCCACCTGGTCTGCCGAAGGGGATATTTCTTCCCGTGAAGATATGTATACCGGCGTTGGTATGGCGGCGGATTATTATTTTGTTGAAAAAACCTGGACCAAAGAGCGTCCCGTTAAATTTTCTGCCATGTTAACCAGTAAAGGGACGCCAGCCTCTGGCTGGACGGTGAACTATTACTCATTACAAATGGCAGCCAGCGATCAGGGCCGGGCTATTGACGACATTAAAACGAATGATAAATACCTGATCGTCAACAGTGATGACTTTAACTATCGGTTTGGCAACATTGAAGCCTCCTGGCGTGCGCAGAAAGCGTCGATCCCCGGTCTTGAAGAACAACTCTCTGCCCTGGATAAGAAAATAGCGGTAGCTAAAAAAGAAGCGGACGCATATTGGGGAAAAGGCGCTGATGGGAAACCGTTGACCCGCGCCGAGGCGTTTAAAAAGACGTTAAAAGAGCGCGATGATTATGTAAAAGCCAACGATAGCAGCGTATATGCCGAGAAATACGAAAAAGAGGTCTATCAACCGGCATTAGACGCGTGCCGTAAGCAGAGTGAGCCGTGCAATGAAGCGGCTATTCAGCAGAAAAGAGATTTAGACATACACGAGCAACGGCGGCAGGTATTTTTGAAATCAGAAGAGCTGCGTCGAAAAGCGCAGAATGACTGGATAACGTTAGAGAAAGGACAATATCCGCTGAATATAGCGGTACAGAAACTTCAGATGCAACAGAGTGATATCCGCATGAAAATCATGGATATTAATGACGGTTACGAGCGCTGGAAAAAAGATACGGACGATTTACGTCGTAAAGGCGTTATTAAATAATGCGCTTGCCGGCGGCGCATTAACCGCCACAGGTCGGTAAGCGTCGCGCCATCAGGTATTTTACCCGCTGGCGCGACAGGCTTATTCCTTGTTATTCCGCGAGAAACAACTCAAGAAGAGAGTTTAAAAACAGTTTACCGTGCCGGGTAATCTGCCAGTATTGCTCGCATTCGGTCAGATAGCCCTGGGCAATAGCCTCGTCGATTGGCTGACGAATAACCGCTTCCGTAAGCCCGGTATAGTCGACAAATTCGGCGCGAGGCGCGCGCTCCAGCAACCGAAAACGATTCATAAAGAACTCAAAGGGTTTATCGTCATCACTCACGTCACGCTGGCTTTCCAGGTAACGTCCCTGCATATAACCGCGTGGGTGACGGGTTTTGGTGGTGCGCAGGATCCTGCCGCCCGGGAAGGTGACTTTACCGTGGGCGCCGCAGCCAATCCCCAGATAGTCGCCAAAGCGCCAGTAGTTCAGATTATGCTGGCACTGATAACCGGGTTTGGCATAGGCCGACGTTTCGTATTGCTGATAGCCAGCAGCGGTTAATAACTGGTGGCCCTGCTCAAAGATATCCCACAGTGCGTCATCGTCCGGTAAAACCGGCGGACGCGAACCGAACAGAGTGTTGGGTTCAATCGTCAATTGATACCATGAGAGATGCGGCGGATTAAGCGCAATCGCCTGTCGCAAATCATTCAGCGCCTCTTCCAGCGTTTGATCCGGCAATCCATGCATCAAGTCGAGGTTAAAGCTGCGTAGCCCAAGCCCATTTGCCAGTATTGCTGCCCGCATCGCCTCTTGTGGACCGTGAATACGGCCAAGACGTTTCAGCTTAGGCTCACTAAAGCTCTGCACGCCAATGGAGATCCGGTTTACGCCGGCGCGCTGATAGTCGATGAAGCGGTCGGCTTCGACCGTGCCGGGGTTCGCTTCCATGGTAATTTCCGCATCCGCCGCCAGATTCAGGCGCGCACGCACGCCGTCCAGCAGCGTTTGCATCGCCGGCCCGGAAAGCAGGCTTGGCGTACCGCCGCCAATAAAAATGGTCTTTACTTCACGCCCTTGCGCCCAGGCGACATCGGCGTCCAGATCGCTTAACAGATGCTGGACGTAGTCGTCATGCGGCACCTCGCCCTTCAACGCATGGGAATTGAAGTCGCAATATGGACATTTTTGTACACACCAGGGAATATGAATATAAAGACTGAGCGGCGGTAGTTTAGCCATTGCGTAACGCATCCAGCAGCAGCTTGAGCGCTTGTCCACGGTGGGAAATCGCGCTTTTTTCTTCACGGGTCAGTTCTGCGGCGGTTTTGCCTTCAGACGGTACGAAGAAAATGGGATCATAGCCAAATCCGCCATTTCCGACCGCCTGGCGAGTAATGACGCCAGGCCAGCTACCGTGACAGACTATCGGTGTGGGATCTTCGGCATGACGCAAATAAACCAGCACACAATGGAATCGCGCCTGGCGTTTGTCGTCCGGAACATCCCGTAGAGTATGCAGCAGTTTTTCCAGATTTTGCTGATCTGTCGCGTTTTCGCCAGAATAGCGCGCGGAATAGATACCCGGCGCGCCGCCTAAAACGTCAACGGCCAGACCGGAGTCATCGGCAATGGCGGGCAGACCGGTCATTTTAGCGGCATGGCGCGCTTTGAGAATCGCGTTTTCAATAAACGTCAGGCCGGTTTCTTCCGCGGAGTCAACGCCCAGTTCCGTTTGCGCTACCACATCAAGCCCAAAATCGCTTAACAGCGACGCGAGCTCGCGCACTTTACCGGCGTTGCCGGTTGCGAGAACAACTTTTTGCATGGAATACCTACTCAGTTAACGCCGCAATTTCCGGCGGGATCTGTTGCGGGTGAATAATTTTTACCTGTTTGTGACGGCCCAGCTCGCCTTTTTCGATGACGATCTGACTTTTCGCCACGCGAAACTGTTTACCGAGAAACTTGATCAGATGGCTGTTTGCCTGACCGTCAACCGGCGGGGCAGTAATGGCGACTTTCACCTCGTCGCCATGTAAGCCCACAATACTGTCGCGGCTGGCTTTCGGCTGAATATAAAGCCGTAACACCAGACCGTCTTCGCAGCGAGTCACAGCACTCATAACGCCATCCACAGCCCCGGCAGCAACATGTTGCCTGTCGCTTGTAAGACTTCAGCGATTCCCATATTAACGACATACAGCAGCAGCACCAGAACCATCGGCGAGAAGTCGATGCCGCCCATCGCAGGCAGTATACGGCGAATCGGGCTGAGCAGCGGCTCGGCAAGCTGAATCAATACATATTCAATCGGGCTACGACCCTGGCTCACCCAGCTCATGATAGCCATGACCAGCAGCACCCAGAAGATCAGCAGACCGATTGTTTTAAGTAAGATAAGCACCGCGGCAATCCAGATAATCGCCTGAAACGTAATGACCTTAAACAGCACTATCGCCTTAATAACGCTAAGAATAAACGCCACCAGCAGGGAAGCGCTGTCGATCGGCCCCATTGGCGGGATAATACGACGCAGCGGTCCGATGATGGGCTGCGTAATTTTCACCACGAACTGGGAGAAAGGGTTGTAAAAGTCACAGCGGGCCCACTGCATCCACACGCGCAATAATAGCACCATGGTATACAGCTCAATTACCGTTGAGAGCAGGAAGGTCAACGTATTCATGGCGTTCCTCAGTTTTCCTTAATTTTTTGTGTAATCACGAGCACCAAAGATAGCGGTGCCGATGCGCACCATTGTGCTACCTGCCGCAATCGCGGCTTCCATATCGTCGCTCATACCCAGAGATAAGGTATCAACGTCAGGGTAGCGCGCTTTCAGCCCGGCAAATGCTACAGCCATTTGACGTGCGACTTCAAACTGCCTTACATAATCTGACTCTGGGGCCGGGATCGCCATCAGTCCGCGAAGCCGCAGACGCGGCAGTGTAGCCACCGCCGCGGCCAGCTCATCCAGTTCCGCCAGCGGAATGCCTGATTTGCTGTTTTCATCGCTGATATTAATTTGGATCAGAACATTTAGCGCCGGCAGATTATCCGGACGCTGTTCGCTCAGCCGCGAGGCGATACGCAGGCGATCGATGGTATGACACCAGTCAAAATGCTCGGCCACCAGCCGACTTTTGTTGGACTGTAAAGGGCCAATAAAGTGCCAGTGCAGGCCTTCCACTTTCGCTTCCTGAAAGTGGCGGATTTTTTCCACCCCCTCTTGTACATAATTTTCACCAAATGCCCGTTGTCCGGCGGCAATGGCTTCTGCGATGTCGCTCGCAGGTTTGGTTTTACTCACTGCAAGCAACGTAACTTCTTCTGAAGAGCGGCCGCAACGCGTCGCCGCGGCGGAGATTTTGTCCCGGATGTGTGCCAGGTTATGCGCGATATCGTTCATTTTCCGAGGATGTTTATATGAATATGGAAGAAATTGTGACGCTTAGTGTAAAGCATAACGTCTCGGATCTACACCTGTGTAACGCCTGGCCTGCGCGATGGCGCAAACAAGGACGCATGGAGATCGCGCCTTTTACCGCGCCAGATGTCGACAGGCTTCTGCTTGATTGGCTTAATGACGCGCAACAATATCAGTGGCGAACGCACGGCCAGCTTGATTTCGCCGTCTCGCTGTCTGGCACGCGGCGCCTGCGCGCCAGTGCGTTCACACATCAACAGGGAACGTCGCTGGCGCTACGGCTATTGCCCGAGCGTTGTCCTGATCTGGCGGAAATCCAGACGCCGCCGATAGTACCCGCACTGCTTGCCAGCGAGAACGGACTGATTCTGGTCACTGGCGCTACTGGCTGCGGGAAGTCCACCACGCTGGCGGCGATGGTGGGATATCTTAATCAACATGCCGATAAACACATCCTGACGCTGGAAGATCCTATTGAGTACCGTTACACCAGCAAGCGTTGCCTGATACAGCAGCGGGAAATCGGCCAGCATTGCGCCACTTTTGCCGCCGGGCTGCGCGCGGCGTTGCGTGAAGATCCCGATGTCATTTTGCTGGGAGAGCTGCGTGACAGCGAGACCATTCGCCTGGCGCTGACGGCGGCGGAAACGGGGCATCTGGTACTGGCAACCCTGCATACTCGCGGTGCGGCGCAGGCGGTGGAAAGATTAGTGGATAGTTTTCCGGCGCAGGAAAAAGAACCGGTACGCAGTCAACTGGCGGGTAGTCTGCGCGCCGTACTATCGCAAAAACTGGAGGCCGACAGGCAGGAGGGGCGCGTGGCGTTGTTTGAATTACTGATTAATACGCCAGCCACAGGGAATTTGATCCGTGAAGGCAAACTCCATCAGTTGGCCCACGTGATACAAACCGGGCAGCAGCAGGGGATGATGACATTCGCCCAGAGCGCGCAATGGCGTCAGGCGCAGGGACGGCTGTAGCGAAGATGGCGGCGTAGTGGGGGGTAAAGTGTTGACTGGCGCGGTGGATTGAACGGCATACAGGCTTGTATCCTGGCGAACCGGCGTTAAAATCGCAGCTTTGTTAAAACCACAGCGAAGCCATTTAACGATGTCATCACAACCGAATCAAAGCCTGATAGATGGCATTCGCTGTCTGCAATATCTGGTCTCCAGCGACCGTGCTATCGGATGTCGCGAGCTTGCCCGGCTGATGGATATTAATACCACGCGCGTTAATCGCCTGTTAATGACGATGGCCTCTATTGGACTCACGATGCAGGATGAGCACCGACGCTATTTACCCGGGCCAGGCATTCATGCTTTGGCGGCGCAGGCGATTCGCGGTTCAGCGCTGTTCTCCCATGCGTTGCCTATCCTTGAGCGCCATGCGCCCAAAGACATCGTGGTGGCATTAGGCGTGCTATGGGAGGACCAGATTATCTATATTTATCACTCTACGCCGGGGTCGCAGGGAAGTCAGGCGCTGGCGGGGTTTCGCATGTGCCCGGCCTGGCAGTCGGTAACAGGAGTGGCGTTACTGGCGGCAGAAAGCGATGAGGCGCTAATGCAGCGTTTTACTCCGGAGCAGTGGCGTAATCTGGCGCCGCATGTGGCGCAGCAGCGCCAGCGGGGATACGTGCTGTGGCATCACGCTGATGGTGAAGTTTCTATGGCGCAACCGCTAGACAAGCACGCCGCAGCGCTGGCCTTTGCGGGAATGTGGCGGATTGATGAGGCGGAGGCGGCTGCGCGTTTACAGGCGCTGAAGGCACTAAACCAGCGTATTGCCCAGTAAGCCTGGCAACCGTGACCGCGTTATCCGCCTGCTGACAAAAACGGCTTTAATACCCCTGTTCAAAATAGCTTTCGAGGATAATCACGGCGGAGGCCGAGTCCACTTTGCCTTTGTTCAGCGCGCGATACCCACCTCGTTCAAACAGACCGGAGCGTGCTTCAACGGTGCTGAGTCGTTCATCGTGCAGCGTGACAGTTACCCCGAAACGCCCATGAATACGGTTAGCGAATTTACGTGCGCGCGCCGTCAGCGGTTGTTCAGTGCCATCCATATTGAGCGGTAGCCCGACAATAATTTCGTCCGGCTGCCACTCTTTCAGCAAACGTTCAATGAGCGTCCAGTCGGGCGTGCCGTCCTGTGCTTTGATTGCCGGAAGCGGACGGGCGGTGCCGGTAATGCGTTGTCCTATTGCAACGCCAATGCTTTTTGTGCCGAAGTCAAAGGCCAGTAAGGTGTCGCTCATCAGGCGTGCCCCGCAACGCCAGGCATGGTCAGAATATCAATGCCAATAAGTTTTGCCGCTTCGCGCCAGCGCTCGGCAATGGGCGTTTTGAACAAAATATTGAGATCGGCGGGCGCGGTAAGCCAGGCGTTATCAAGCAACTCTTGTTCAAGCTGGCCTTTATCCCAGGAGGCGTAGCCCAGCGCGACCAGCACATCGGAAGGCTGTTGTTGGGTACCTAACGTTTCCAGCACATCGCGGGAAGTGGTAATCACGGTATTGTCTGAGATACGAATGCTGGAGGCGAAACGTGACGGCGGAGTATGGAGAATAAATCCGCGATCTTCCGCCAGCGGGCCGCCGAGCATCACGGCTTTATCAAGACGAATTGCCGAATCGCGCGGTTCCGGCGTAATTTTTAGTTTTTCCAGAATCCCTTCAATTTGCAGATTTTCCAAAGGCTTATTAACAATAATCCCCATAGCGCCGTCCTGGTTGTGCTCGCAAATATACACCACGGAACGGCGGAAAATCGGGTCCTGGAGCGCAGGCATGGCAATAAGAAAGTGATGCTGTAAATTCATTGTCAGAGGTTCTGTTTCCTGGTTCAAAAAAACGACAGCGTTCAGTATGTGGGGAAAGCGGACGGTTGTCACTCATATAAGCCGTCTTTTGCCAAAGAACGGCTGCCTTATCGGGCAATAGACTGCCGGATGGCGATGCTGATGCGCCGCCTTATCCGACCGGGGCGGCGTGATTGCTCAGGCCCGGTAAGCGCACGCCACCGGGCAATAAACCTTTACTTCGCCAGACGCGCTTCGATGGCGTCCATCAACATCCCGGTGATAGAGATCGGATATTCCGCTTCAATTTCACGCACGCAGGTTGGGCTGGTCACGTTAATTTCCGTTAAGCGGTCGCCGATAATATCCAGACCGACGAAAATAAGCCCTTTGGCTTTAAGCGTCGGCCCAACGCGGCGGGCGATTTCCCAGTCGCTTTCGCTCAACGGACGGGGTTCGCCGCGACCACCAGCCGCCAGGTTGCCGCGGGTTTCGCCGCCCTGCGGAATACGCGCCAGGCAGTAAGGCACCGGCTCGCCGTCGACGACCAGGACGCGCTTATCGCCATCTTTGATCGCGGGCAAATAGTTCTGCGCCATGCAGTAGCGGTTGCCCAGCTCGGTCAGCGTTTCGGCAATAACGCCTATGTTAGGATCGCCTTCCTTAACGCGGAAAATGGACGCGCCGCCCATACCGTCCAGCGGTTTCATAATGATATCGCCATGCTTTTCCCAAAACGCTTTGAGCTGCGCTTTATTGCGCGTTACCAGCGTTTCCGGGGTCAGGTCGGCAAACCAGGCAGTATACAGTTTTTCATTACAGTCGCGCAGGCTTTGCGGTTTGTTGACGATAAGCGTCCCTTCCTCTTCAGCGCGTTCCAGAATATAGGTCGCATAAATAAACTCGGTATCAAACGGCGGATCTTTGCGCATCAAAATGACGTCCAGATCGGCGAGTTTAATCTCCTGCTCGCTGCCGAACTCGTACCATTTATCGTAATTTTGCTCCACGCTCAACGTTCGCGTGCGGGCGCGGGCTTCGCCGTTAATCAGATAAAGGTCGGCCATCTCCATATAATGAAGTTCATAACCACGACGTTGGGCTTCCAGCAGCATAGCGAAACTGGTGTCTTTCTTGATGTTGATGTGTGCGATGGGGTCCATCACGATGCCGAGCTTGATCATTATTTTCTCCGTTAACGCTTCATCCTAAGTCGCCAAAACGCACCTGTAGCGCAGTAATGGCGGTGAGCGCGGTTGTCTCAGTACGCAGAACGCGAGGTCCTAACAGAATATCAGTAAACTGATAGCGCGCGGTCATCGCGATTTCGTCCGCCGACAGCCCGCCTTCCGGGCCGATCAGCAGTCGGACGCGTTCAACCGGCAGCGGCAGAGTGTTGATGCTGGCATGGGCGCGCGGATGAAGATTGAGCTTCAGCCCGGAATCTTGCTCGGCGCACCAGGCCTCCAGCGCCATCGGCGGGCGAATTTCCGGCACCCGGTTACGCCCGCATTGTTCGCAGGCGGCGATGGCGATCTTTTGCCACTGCTGGCGCTTTTTGTTCAGACGTTCATTATCCAGTTTAACGCCGCAGCGCTCAGAGAACAGTGGCGTAATGAGGCTTACACCCAGTTCGATCGATTTCTGGATAGTAAATTCCATTTTTTCACCGCGCGACATCACCTGGCCCAGATGGATATGCAGCGGCGATTCACGATCGTCAATTTCGCCTTTCATCACTTGCACTTCAACGCTTTTCTTACTGGCGCTAATGATTTCAGCATCGAATACCTGATTACTGCCGTCAAACAGCTGTAACGCTTGTCCCGGTCCCATGCGCAGTACACGACCAATATGGTTGGCCGCATCTTCGCATAACGAAATCTGCGTACCGGACGTCAACAATTCAGGGTGATAAATGCGGGGAATACGCATAATAAAAAAATCCGCGTCATGGCCCCGGCGTTTGGCTATCCAGGGCATGGGTTAACAAGAATCCCGCTAGTGTAGGTTAGCTCTTTCGCGCCTGGCAAGCGCGTTGCACATAGGGATTATGATTACCCTGGACCTTCGCGATACGCGCATCGCGCTCGCACTCCCAGGCGGTAACGGGGTACTGCTTATCCCAGACGTTAAAAAGCTGCGTTTGTTGGCGGGAAAGTTTCAGTTGGTATTGGTCGCGCATATAAAAATAAGTGCGGGCGATTGCGCCACGGGCGCGGGCGGGCGGCTCGGCGATTTTCGCTTTAAAATCCACTTTCATGGCGCATTGCCCGTACTGACCTTCGCCGCCGTTCCACTGGCTATACATAAAGTTGCCGCGATCGCCATTCACTTCGCCAATCGCGGGCTGCAGGTTATGCATATCGCTTTCCATTTTGCGGTAGACCGGATCTTTAGCGCAGTTTTTTCGCCCGCCGTCCTGCCAGCACTGGCGCTGATGACCGAATTGCCAGGCGGGGACAACGTGCTCCCACTCAATGCGTCTGGCGCGATTCTCGTTTTTACGCACCTTATAGCCGCAGGACTCCAGGTCTACGACGCCTTTTTTACCCTGCCAGCGGATTTGGCACCCGCAGTAAAAGCTGCCGGGCGCGTCGGCATTGACTTTGACGCTCGCCGCTTTGGCCTGAGAAAAATTGTTAATGCCGTCGGCCAGGGCCTGGCCTGAAAACGCTGCGGCCAGCAACGCAGCGGCAAAAGAAAAATTACGGTACATTGCACACTCCATAGCAAAACGAGCCCGCAACGTAACGAAAGTTGTGTCTGTATGCAATCAGTCCGCTCAGGAAAGTTCCCGGACGTTTCGGGAACTACCCGGCGACCAGTGGTTCGCCGCAGTGAACGCAACGATAAACCGCTTCGCCGCGTACTACCCGATTATGGCGGCGGACGGTGAGTTGATGTTGCTGGCATTGGCAATGGTAGGGAAAGGTATTGCGCCGTACGGATTGCAGCGCAAATTGATGAGTACGTCTGGCCGGAACGCCCAGCACGCTTTCCATCATCCACTTCCATTCCTTGCCATGCGGAGCCTTGCGTCCGAAGTGCTTCCACACCAACAGATGCGCCAGTTCATGCGGCACGACCTCTGCAATAAA
Organism: Salmonella sp. 741265073_HBA; assembly: GCF_046569105.1. Lineage (NCBI taxonomy): Bacteria > Pseudomonadati > Pseudomonadota > Gammaproteobacteria > Enterobacterales > Enterobacteriaceae > Salmonella > Salmonella sp. 741265073_HBA. The sequence continues at coordinate 115,014 of NZ_JBKFRY010000005.1, forward strand.
GGTGTCGATGTTTTCCAGCAGTAACACCGGGTTGAGGCGGATTTCGTAGGTCTCCAGCCAGGCGGTGCCCGCCGAGGTGCCGCGTTGCGTATACACCAGTTTCGGCTCCGGATAATGTCTATCGAGCTTGAGGTTCGCCTGGGCGAGATTTTCCCGCAGGCGGCGCATCACGGCCTGCTGGATAGCGATAGGGAGACGAGGGGTTTTCATAGCGGCAGAGAATAGTGCGACGGAAGAGGGACTGCAAGAAAAACGCTTCCTCCTGTGGCAGGAGGAAGCGTGGAGGGATTAGTCGTGGGCGCCGATTTCGCGCAGTTTACGACCTTTCATCAGGTTACGTTCAATGTGTTCCAGCGAAACGTGTTTGGTTTCCGGCACCAGCCACAGGGTCAGCAGGATAAACAGCACGTTCAGGCCAGCGTAGACCCAGAAGGTGTTGGCGTTACCCAGATTGTTCAGCATGGTCAGGAACGTTGCGCCGACGATCATATTGGCGATCCAGTTGGTCGCGGTGGAGCAGGTGATGCCGAAATCGCGGCCTTTCAGCGGCTGGATTTCGGAGCACAGTACCCAAATCAGCGGACCAGCGCTCATCGCAAATCCAATGATGAACATCAGCAGCATAGCGATAGCGAAGTATTGCGCAGACGGCGAATGGATGCCGATGTGCATCATCGTACCCAGAATCCCCATACCAATCGCCATGACCAGGAAGCCCAGCGTCAGGGTCGGCTTGCGGCCCCAGCGGTCAACCAGGCCGATAGCGATGAAGGTTGCCAGCACGTTAGTCAGACCAACAATAACGGTGCCCCACATCTGCTCCGTGGTATTCGTGTACCCCGCCAGTTCGAAGATTTTCGGTGCGTAATACATGATGACGTTCATCCCGGTAAATTGCTGCATGACCTGCAACAAAATGCCAAGAAACACGGCGCGGCGGAAGTTGCTGTTCTCTTTGAACAGCGCCCAACCGCTCTGTTTAACCTGCAAACTTTCGCGAATTTCATCGAGCTCACGTTTTGCTTCCGCACTGGTGTCACGCAGGCGCAACAGGACGCGTTCAGCATCATGGAAGCGGCGTTTTGCCGCAAACCAGCGCGGGCTGTCCGGCAGGAAGAAGACGCCGATCAGCAGCAGAATGGCCGGGATGATGATCACGCCGAGCATCCAGCGCCATGCGCCGCTGTAGCTGAACGCGGTATCTGACAGATAAGCGCCCAGAATCCCGATGGTGATCATGAGTTGGTACATTGAGATCATACTGCCGCGAATTTTTTCCGGCGCGATCTCGGACAGGTACAACGGTGCAGTGTAGGAAGCGACGCCGACGGCCAGACCCAGCAGCACGCGAGAAATAATCAGGACTTCAACGTTAGGCGCCGCAGCGGAGAACAGCGAACCGGCGACGAACAGGATAGCGCCGATCATCAGGCTTTTTTTACGACCCAGCTTAAAGGAGAGCCAGCCGCTGCCGACAGCGCCGACGGCCGCGCCAAACATCATGGAGCTGACCACCCATTCCTGAGTGTGTGCGGTAATCTGAAACTCGTCGGTAATGAAGGGTAAAGCACCGGCGATAACGCCGATATCCAGGCCAAAAAGTAATCCTGCCAGGGCTGCAAGAAAGCAGACAAAAAATGTCATGGCCTTGTTGGAACGCCCTTGTTTTTTATTGTCAGGCATTATGCCCTCCGGTTGGGTTAGCAATTTTATCGATGTTAAGAGTAGGTGAGTACGCCGTAAAAAGATGTGAGGCTAATCACAATGGTGTAATCGTTTACACTACTATTTATCTCGGTGATTATTTAATTATCTGAAAAATAATAGTTTTAATAATCTTATAACCATATCAATCGCCTGGTATTCAGACAAAGTTGAAAAATTATGTAATATTTTCATCGCAGAATTAGCATACCGATAGTGATGCGGTCAGTTCTTAATGAAAATGAATGTAACCGCTTTCATGATGACTGAAACTGAATGATAAAAAGTGTAGTCGAAGAAACGAAAGGGGAGAGTGGATTGTGCTGCGCATCACAAAAAGGTCAGTATAAATTCACGCTGGAACATCTGATAACGTTGCGTGTATCAGCAATGATAAAGGCCAGCAGAGCGCTGGCCTTGATAAGTACGGTATGGTTTCCCTGACTGAAAAACAGCGTCAGGCGCGGGCGATTATTTCAGACCGGCAGCATCGCGCAGCAGTTGCGCTTTGTCGGTTTTTTCCCATGGGAAGTTTTCGCGACCGAAGTGGCCGTAAGCCGCAGTTTCTTTGTAGATCGGGTGCAGCAGATCCAGCATCTGAATCAAGCCGTACGGGCGCAGGTCGAAGAATTCGCGCACCAGCAGAATCAACTGTTCAGCAGGCACTTTTTCAGTACCGAACGTTTCCACCATGATGGACGTCGGCTCCGCTACGCCGATAGCGTAGGAGACCTGGATTTCACAGCGATCCGCCAGACCTGCCGCCACGATATTTTTCGCGACATAACGCGCAGCGTAAGCTGCAGAACGGTCAACTTTAGACGGATCTTTACCGGAGAAGGCGCCGCCGCCGTGACGCGCCATACCGCCGTAGGTATCAACGATGATCTTACGACCGGTCAGACCACAATCGCCCATCGGGCCGCCGATAACAAAACGCCCGGTTGGGTTGATAAAAAACTTAGTGGACGTATTTAACCATTCAGACGGCAGAATGGGTTTGATGATCTCTTCCATCACCGCTTCTTGCAGCGATTTTTGGTCGATATCTTCTGCGTGCTGCGTAGAGAGAACCACGGCGTCGATACCGACGATTTTGCCGTCGTCATACTGGAAAGTGACCTGGCTTTTTGCATCCGGACGCAACCATGGCAGGGTGCCATTTTTACGCACTTCAGCCTGACGCTGTACCAGACGGTGCGCGTAGGTGATTGGCGCAGGCATCAGTACGTCGGTCTCATTTGTCGCGTAGCCAAACATCAGGCCCTGGTCGCCCGCGCCTTGTTCCAGCGGGTCTGCGCGGTCAACACCCTGGTTGATATCCGGAGACTGTTTGCCAATTGCGCTCAGTACTGCGCAAGAGTTGGCGTCAAAACCCATGTCGGAATGCACATAGCCAATTTCGCGCACCGTATTACGGGTAATCTCTTCGATATCGACCCAGGCGCTGGTGGTGATCTCACCGCCAACTAAAACCATGCCGGTTTTAACGTAGGTTTCACAGGCGACGCGTGCTTTCGGATCCTGTTGCAGGATAGCGTCCAACACGGCATCAGAGATTTGGTCTGCGATTTTGTCAGGATGCCCTTCTGATACGGACTCAGACGTAAAAAGGTGTTTTGCCATATTTAATTTCACCTAAGGAGAATTTAGTTAGCTCAAACTGTTGTGCGGAATAGTCATGACAGAAGATTCTACCATGAGTCTGAAGGTTACTGACACTGGCAGTCTGAGTGTTAATCAGTATGGATGGATTAACATCTGGACGGCTATTTTAGGTCACTTCTTCGCCCAATTTCCAGCTTTTTTTGAAGGTCGTCGCAATGTCGGTCAAAATCAGGCGGTAAACGTTTCTGATAATGCTGACATTATGCGCATTTATGCTTTGCTTTTTTTCTGCGTTCTGGGTATAAAACGCGACGCGCGGCTCATACAAAAGCACACGACGTTTTCTTCGTGTCGCCACTTCCAGCCGGGTTAAAACGTTGCTTTGGCTTGTGGGTTCGTCTTACGAGGCGGCCGTGGAGGTGATACGAGATAATGAACCGTTGTATTCTGCTGAATCTGTCGCATCGTTCTGGTGCGCGCATGTCCCCCGCAATCTGCATCTCTGCTTTGCATACCTGCCGATGTTATACCCATCTCGGCGCTTCTCAGGATTCCAGAGCCGGCAATGGCGCTGAAGACTGAACAAGGGCGCTCTTGTTAACGCAAGAGTTTTCTCGTGGTTTCGCCGAACCGTTATCTGTGAGTTCGGTTACGTGTTTACAATGATATGAAAAAGAAACCGGTCGCGCAGGCGGAGCATCAGCGCTATCTGCTGGAAAATCCGCTTGTCTATGGGTTGTTATCGCGTCTTCGGATTGCGATAGTAGTCAACTGTTTTACACTTGCTAATAAAAATTGAGGTTCGCTATGTCTGACGACATGTCTATGGGTTCGCCTTCGTCAGCAGGCGAACAGGGTGTACTACGCTCCATGCAGGAGGTTGCAATGAGCTCCCAGGAAGCCAGCAAGATGCTGCGCACTTACAATATTGCCTGGTGGGGCAATAACTACTACGACGTCAACGAGCTGGGCCATATTAGCGTATGCCCCGATCCCGACGTACCGGAAGCGCGTGTCGATCTTGCCAAACTGGTGAAAGCGCGCGAAGCGCAAGGTCAGCGTCTGCCGGCGCTGTTCTGCTTCCCACAGATCCTGCAACACCGTTTGCGTTCAATTAACGCGGCGTTTAAGCGTGCGCGTGAATCTTACGGTTATAACGGCGACTACTTCCTCGTTTACCCGATTAAGGTCAATCAGCATCGCCGCGTGATCGAGTCCCTTATCCATTCCGGTGAACCGTTGGGGCTGGAAGCGGGGTCGAAAGCGGAATTGATGGCGGTGCTGGCACATGCCGGCATGACCCGTAGCGTGATCGTCTGTAATGGTTATAAAGACCGTGAATACATTCGGCTGGCGCTGATTGGCGAGAAGATGGGCCATAAGGTTTATCTGGTCATCGAAAAGATGTCTGAAATCGCGATTGTGCTGGAAGAGGCCGAGCGCCTGAACGTGGTTCCTCGCTTGGGCGTACGTGCGCGTCTGGCCTCTCAGGGGTCCGGTAAGTGGCAATCCTCCGGCGGCGAAAAATCAAAATTCGGCCTGGCGGCGACCCAGGTGCTGCAACTAGTGGAGACCCTGCGTGACGCCGGGCGTCTGGACAGTCTGCAACTGTTGCACTTCCACCTGGGATCGCAGATGGCGAACATTCGCGATATCGCGACCGGCGTGCGCGAGTCCGCACGTTTCTATGTTGAGCTGCATAAGCTGGGCGTTAATATCCAGTGCTTCGACGTGGGCGGCGGTCTGGGCGTGGATTATGAAGGTACCCGCTCGCAGTCCGACTGTTCGGTGAACTATGGCCTGAACGAATATGCCAATAACATCATCTGGGCGATTGGCGATGCCTGCGAAGAGCATGGTTTACCGCATCCGACGGTGATTACCGAGTCTGGCCGCGCCGTCACTGCGCACCATACGGTACTGGTCTCTAACATTATCGGCGTGGAGCGTAACGAATACACGGATCCGACTGCCCCTGCTGAAGATGCGCCGCGCGCGCTGCAAAATCTATGGGAAACCTGGCAGGAGATGCATAAGCCAGGCACCCGCCGCTCGCTGCGTGAATGGCTGCATGATAGCCAAATGGATCTGCACGATATTCATATCGGCTACTCTTCCGGCGCGTTTAGTTTGCAGGAGCGCGCCTGGGCGGAGCAACTTTATCTCAGCATGTGCCATGAAGTGCAGAAGCAACTGGACCCGCAAAACCGTGCGCATCGTCCGATTATCGACGAACTGCAAGAGCGGATGGCGGACAAAATGTACGTCAACTTCTCGCTGTTCCAGTCAATGCCGGACGCGTGGGGAATCGATCAGCTCTTTCCGGTGCTGCCGCTGGAAGGGTTAGATCAGGTACCGGAACGTCGTGCCGTGCTGCTGGATATTACCTGTGATTCCGATGGCGCTATCGACCACTATATCGATGGCGACGGTATCGCCACGACGATGCCGATGCCGGAATACGATCCAGAGAATCCGCCGATGCTCGGCTTCTTTATGGTCGGCGCCTATCAGGAGATCCTCGGTAACATGCACAACCTGTTTGGCGATACTGAAGCGGTTGACGTGTTTGTCTTCCCGGATGGTAGCGTCGAGGTTGAGCTGTCGGACGAAGGCGATACCGTTGCGGATATGCTGCAATATGTGCAACTGGATCCGAAAACGCTGTTAACGCATTTCCGCGACCAGGTAAAACAGACGGATCTGGACGATGCGTTGCAGCAGCAGTTCCTTGAGGAATTTGAAGCGGGACTGTACGGTTATACTTATCTTGAAGATGAGTAATTAAGAGTATTCCGCTTGTGGGTCGATTTAATTATTTAAATCGACCCTTTTATATTTTATAAATTCTTAATTATCAGCGGCGTCGCTTCTCTATGTAATTTTATGCGCCTACAATCCCCCTAATAATTAAAAAGGGGTGTGAGTATGAGCAAATTTAAATTTAATGCCGTCATTGTTGGCTTGTTTTTGCTGTTAGGCGGCTGTTCCAGCGGAATGCAATCTAATAATGGCTCTTCATCCGACGTCGGCACCGCCTGGGGCGGCGACGTGCATTCATCGGTACAAAGCGTTTCGGTAGAGCGTGCCGATCGAGAACCTGCCGAAATGGTGATAATAAATTACTCCACTCAACATCCGTCAGGTTACGATAAAGTTTATAGTATACGTATCAGCGATCTTGAATATGCTGTGCGCGACGCTAATTTTAATTCGATCCCAATTACGCGTCGCTACAACGCATCAATGGGACAATGGCAATATAGTATTCCTGCAAGATCAGGGATGAACTATCAGTTATATATTCGTAATTACAGTCATGATACCAATTACGAAATCGTCGCAACGGTTGATGGCCTGGACGTGTTGAACGGAAAAGCAGGCTCGCTGAATCATCATGGCTATATTGTTAACGCCGGCGATTCACTGGCGATTAAAGGGTTTCGCAAAGATAAACACACTGAGGCGGCATTCCAGTTCGCCGACGTAGCTGACGCTTATGCGGCCCACTCCGCGCAGGGCGATGTACGCAACATCGGCGTCATCGGCTTTGCCGCCTTTGCATTGCAGGGTAAAGCAACAAATACGCTACCGCCTTGTTCCTCGCAGGCTTTCCCGGCGGACAACAACGGGTATGCGCCGCCGCCCTGCCGCAAATAAACCTGGCGTCAGGGCGTCAAATACGCGCTAGGCGAATCAGCGCCTTTCCTGCCGAGTCTGGTGGGGAAGGACTGTGTGACGCGCATAGCCGTAGGTTGCGGGAAAGAAACGACCACTCTCTGGCAGGGAAATTGTTTACCATAAACATTAGGATTTGTTTACACTACCCTCAAGTGGAGCAATTGCTGTCTACATAGGTATGTGCATGGAACAAATTTTAACCAAGCGGCGCTATTTTGATATAGGGCTGCAAATAGAAGAACTACTCTATTCAGGGGTATTTAAAGCTGGCGAGCGACTTCCGGCGGAGAGAGAACTCAGCGAGCGTTTTCAAACCAGCCGCACGACGATTCGTGAGGCGATTATTATGCTTGAGCTGAAGGGAGTGGTAGAGGTTAAGCAAGGCGCAGGCACTTACTTTATTGATAGTCTGGAAAAAATCAATCAAAAAGCGCTCTTGCCTTACTCAGACATTGGCCCCTTTGAATTGCTACAGGCCCGGCAGGTCATCGAAAGTAACATCACCGGTTTTGCCGCTACGCAAATCAGATTTAATGAACTTAAGCAGCTTAAACGTATTATTGAGCAGCAGGAAAAGCAGATTGGCGGCGACAGCGACAAATTTGAAGAACTGGATCGCCAGTTCCACAATATCATCGCGGAATCCACGCAAAATCGTGTATTAATGAAACAATCTGCCGAGCTGTGGCGGGCTGTCAGGACCGAAAATCCGCGCTGGAAGCAGTTAAACTATAAGTATTTACATAAGAAAGAGTTAAGAATGAAATGGGTGGAAGATCACCGTAGTATCTTCCTTGCATTGCAAAAACGCGATGCTGAGCAGGCCAGACAGGCTTCGTGGACCCATCTTGAAAACAGTAAAAATGAGCTGGTAAAAATCTTCCAACAGGATGATTCGCTGGAAGATTTTGATGATTTTTTCTTCGCCACCTGACGGCTATTTTCAGGCGGATGACATTTTTGTCAGCGATTAACCGGGCCTGCCGCCAAAAACAAGCCCGGAGAGAGGGAATCAGGCTTCGTAAATGCTCAGCTTATCCCAGTCAAACTCTACGCCAATGCCGTAGGTGTCCGGTGCCACGGCGCGATAATTGTCGACCACCAGCGGATGTTTGGTATATTGATCGATCGGGAAGCTGTGAACCTTCAGTCAGCCAGTCTGACGTGTAATTCCTGCATACCGAGCGAGCATACCGAAAGACCGCCATTCGTCGACAGACGCGCCGCCTTCAGCCAGCCATTTTCCACAGCGGCAGTTTTTCACGTTTGCCTTTCAAATCCCAAAGGGCGATATCCACCGCAGACATCGCAAACGATGCGATACCTCCGCGACCCACATAGTGAATATGCTATTCCATAAAGTCATAGATATCGTCAATCGCAGCGCCCTCTTTCCCTGACAGTACCGGGGCAAGATCGTGATCGATCATCGCTTTAATTGCATACCCTCCCTTTCCGCCGGTATAGGAATATCCGGTGCCAGTTGAACCGTCTTCCAGCGTAATCGTCGTGGTTACCAGTTCGAAATGGCTATTATGCCATGTTTCGCGTCAACTAAGACCTCGGCCAGAGGGGCTTTGAAAGCTTTGTTTCAACGTACCTAATCTGCGTCTTCATCAATTTTTTCCTGTGTTCAATCAATGGATTAATTTGCCAATTACGTCTAAAGGCGGCTTACTCCTCATCGCTTTAGCAGCGACCCGGATGATCAAAACCGTAACTGATGTTCTTAGGTTAACGTTGATGCTGATAATAAATTGAGTTCATTAATTCACTAGACAAATTATCAGATTTGGTTTGCTGTATTTCGGGTAATTATTGAACCAATCATGCGTGACATATACGCTCGCAGCGGGCGTGTTATTCAATAAGGTATTGTTTTTCATGTTTTTTAATGGTTTCAGGTTGTATGGGTGGTATGCCAATTCGTGGCCGATTTTTCTAATCAAATCACGCTTTTGTGAATCGTAAAATTTATCCTGAGAAACTAATTTTATAACTAATTGATAAATAAATTATTTTTATTCATTGGCTATTAGTCAGCATACCGAGATGAAGAATCCGGTGCCGTGAGTGTGATCATATTCACGGATTTTGGTATGCTGTTTAAGCAGAATTGGTAAACAAAACAGGAGTGGGAAAAATTCATGGACACTATAGCTCGCCAGTTAGACGCAGCAAGGCACCAATTCAAAACGACTTATTCACGTCAGGGAATGGAAGTCAACATCGTACATATTGGATTTGGCGCCTTTCACCGTGGTCACCAGGCGGTTTATAACGATCTCACGAATGAGATAACCGGCAACCGCTGGGGGATTTTTGAACTAAATCTGTTCGGCGATGCGGAGCTGGTGGATGCGCTAAATGCGCAAGAGGGGCTGTTTTCAGTGGTGGAAACGTCAGCCAGCGCCATCAACAGTCGCCTGGTTCGTACCGTCACCGGCGCGTTGCATACGCCGAAGTCAGGTATTCAGGCGGCGATCGAGAAGCTAACTGAGCCGCAGGTAAAAATTGTTTCGTTGACGATAACGGAAAAAGGTTACTGCACCGATCCGCGGTCCAGAACGCTCGATCTCAGCCATCCGCTCATCAAACACGATCTTGCCGATCCTGAACATCCCCGCTCAGCACTCGGACTGATCGTCGAAGCGCTACGGATACGCCGCCAGCAAGGGCTTCCCCCGTTTAGTGTACTGTCGTGCGATAACATTCCGGAAAACGGTCATTTGACCAAAACGGCGATCGTTACGTTTGCCGATAATCTCGATCCGCAACTGGCGGCCTGGATAGCGAAGCATGTCACCTTTCCTGGCACCATGGTCGATCGCATCGTGCCGGCAATGACGCCAGAGCAATTTGACATGATTAAAGACCAGATCGGTTTTGCCGATCCCTGCGGCATCGTATGCGAGGATTTCCGTCAGTGGGTTATCGAAGATAATTTCGTTGCCGGTCGTCCTGACTGGGATAAAGCAGGGGCGATGTTCGTCTCGGACGTGCTTCCCTATGAAGAAATGAAACTTCGTATGCTGAATGGCAGCCATTCGTTTCTCGCCTATAACGGCAGCCTGGCTGGATATGAGTTTATCTATCAGTGCATGGAAGACGACGCTTTTAAAACCGCCGTACATCATTTAATGACGGAAGAGCAGGCAAAATCGCTGCGCCCGAATTTGGCGGTAGATGTACATCAATATGCGCAGTTGCTCATTGATCGATTCAGCAACCCGAATATTAAACATAAGACCGGACAGATTGCGATGGACGGTTCTCAGAAGCTGCCTCAGCGGGCCGTCGATCCTTATCTGACGCTCCAGGCGCGCGGTGTTAAGGGCAGGGCGTTAGCGACGCTGATTGCGGGCTGGCTCCATTACGTCATTAATACACTCTCTCAGGGGCAGAGCGTGGCCGACCCGCTCAATGATACCTTCAATGCGGCTATTAAAAATAAAAACACGCGATGGGAACAAGCGCTGTCTTTGCTGCAGATAAATAGCATCTTTGGAATGCTGGCCGGCGACAACGCAGATTTTTTAAACGACATTCAGCAGGCCTTTAACCATATTGAATTACATGGCGTCATGGCCACCATTCACCTTTTATCTTCAAAGGGTTAAGTATGAAAACGCTTATCTGTAATAATCCGGGAAATATCGAATACATTGAAAGAGATATTCCTCATTTAAAAGACGATGAAGTACTGTTAAAAATTAAAGCGGTTGGTATTTGCGGCACCGATATCCATGCGTTTGCCGGTCGCCAGCCCTTTTTTGCCTATCCGCGCGTGCTGGGTCATGAAATTTGCGGCGTGGCGGAAATGTTGGGTAAATCGTGCAGCACGGCGAAGGTCGGCCAACGCTATAGCGTTATTCCCTGTATTCCTTGCGGCGCTTGCGCAGCCTGCCGGGAAGGAAAAACCAACTGCTGTGAGAACGTCTCGCTGTATGGCGTTCACCAGGACGGCGGCTTTAGCGAATATCTGGCCGTTCGTGAACAAAATCTGGTTGAACTGTCGGATAACCTCACCGACAGCGCGGGCGCGCTGGTTGAGTGTTTCGCCATCAGCGCCCACGCAGTACGCCGCGCTGACGTGAAGCCGCAGCAAAACATTGTGGTGGTCGGCGCCGGGCCGATTGGGCTGGCCGCCGCCGCGATAGCAAAAGCCAAAGGCGCTCGCGTCGCGGTAGCTGATATTGACGCCGAACGCCGTCGTCTGGTAGCCGAAAAGGTAGGCGTTGCAACGCTCGATCCGTCGTCAGACGACTATATTGATGCGCTGAAAGCCTGTTTCTCCGGTGAATTAGCCGGCACTGTGCTTGATGCCACCGGCAATAAATCCTCCATGAGCCGCGCTGTCGATCTGATTCGTCACGGCGGAAAAATCGTCTTCATCGGGCTGTATATCGGCGAGCTCGTCATTGACGATCCGACCTTCCATAAAAAAGAGACCACGCTATTGAGCAGCCGTAACGCGACGCGGGAAGACTTCGAATGTGTCATTGAGCTAATGGCTCAGGGCGCTATTAGCGAAACAATGATGAAAAACCAGGAATTCGATTTCTATACGTTCGGCAACCAGTACCAGAAGAACGTGGTAGAAAACAAAAAATTGGTTAAAGGCGTTATCAAATTTTAATAGCGGGATAGTTATGTCAACAATATTAGTCAAAGAAAATGAATTGAAAGCGCTGGCGTTTAATAAACTCACCCAGGCGGGCCTTGACGCGCAAACGGCGCAGCAGGTAGCCGACGTTTTGGTTCATGCCGATATTACCGGCGTTCACTCCCACGGCGTTATTCGCGTAGAGCACTATTGTACCCGCCTGAACGCAGGCGGGCTCAATCCAAAAGCAACATTCAGCATTGAACAGATTTCGCCTTCTGTCGCTATTCTGGACTCTGATGATGGAATGGGACACTGCGCGCTGATAAAGGCGACAGACCACGCTATTAGTCTGGCAAGAGAGACGGGGCTGGGCTTCGTCAGCGTCAAAAATACGTCCCACTGCGGCGCGCTCTCGTGGTTTATTGAGCAGGCGACAAGCCAGGGAATGGTGGCTATCGCCATGACGCAAACGGATACCTGCGTTGCGCCGTATGGCGGCGCGGAGCGCTTTCTGGGGACTAACCCAATCGCCTTCGGCTTCCCCGTTAAAGACAGCCATCCGATGATCGTCGATATGGCGACCAGCGCCATTGCGTTTGGTAAAATTCTGCACGCCAAAGAAACCGGGAAACCAATAGGTCATGGTCTGGCGCTGGATAAAGAGGGACATATCACTACCGATCCGCATAAAATTGAAAATCTGCTGCCCTTTGGCGGACACAAAGGTTCTGGTATTGCCCTGGCGATTGATGCGCTCACGGGCGTCCTGATGGGGGCAAACTTTAGCAACCATATTGTTCGGATGTATGGCGACTATGACAAGATGCGCAAGTTAGCGAGTCTGGTTATCGTTATTGATCCGCAGATGTTGGGCAATCCGCTGTTTTCCTCAATAATGAGCACAATGGTCAATGAGCTAAGGGCTGTAAAACCGATGCCCGGTGTTGATAAAGTGCTGGCGCCAAACGATCCGCAAATCGCCTATAAAGAAAAATGTTTAAAAGAAGGTATTCCTGTGGCTGAAGGTATTTACCAGTACCTGATTGGCTGATAATTATAATCACGACCATTATTTAGGATAACTATAGTATGCTATATGGAAATATAGAGCAGCTTACTTTATTACCTTACGTTAACCACATTATTAAAAAACTTATCATCGAAGCGGTGAAGATAGCTGAAGATCAGCCTGCTGGTAGATATGAACTTTCTTTCCCGGAGTCATTTCTTATGATAAGCGAAGGAGAAACACACTCTTCGTTAAACCGCAAAGCTGAACTTCATAAAAAATATATCGATGTTCAGATTTTACTAAGCGGTTATGAGGAGATTGGCTATTCCAACAAAATTGATACCAGGATAAAGGAGCTTGAGCATCTTCCTGATGACATCATCTTTCCTGAATGTGTCGCTAATGAGCAGTTCGTTACATTAAATCCTGGCGATTTCGCGCTTTTTTATCCCAACCAGGTCCACCGTCCGCTTTGTACGCGTGGTAAACCTGCGCCGGTTAAAAAAGCGATTGTGAAAATTCCGGCCACGGCATTTAGCGAGTCAAGCTCGTCTTGTCAGGCGAAGGAATAAAGAAAGCGCTAAATGCAATTCAGGAAGAGACCTTCAAGTCATCCTGAATTACAGCCAGAATGAATAAGGTGGCACTTTTCGGACTTCAGAGCCTTTTCGCGTTGAGGCTAATCGCGGAAAGGCTTTTTACGTTCTGTAAAAAGAGGATGCGGGGTCTCCCCGGTAAATAAGTGAAAATGATACAAATCGATTTTGATGTTATTTTTGTTCAATCTGAATAATATGGTCTTTTACACGGAAAGTGATTGGCGAGGTGTTATGAATCATATTTTTAAATTCGCATTTATTTTTATTATCAATATTATATTTTTAATAAATGCTTCAGCAACAACGATGGACAAAGATAAATTTGTGGAAGCGAATGGTATCAAAATTCATTACGTTGAAGAGGGCGAGGGGCCTCCGCTGCTGTTGATTCACGGTGGTGGTCTGACGGCGAAAAGCTGGCAGGGATTAGCGAAAGAGGCATCTCGATATTTTCGTGTCATCATGCCGGACAGTCGTGGACATGGATTAACCAATAACCCGCAAGGAACGTTTAGCTATGATCTGATGGCGGAAGATATGGCGGCTTTTGTTAAAGCGCTGAAGCTGGAAAAACCGCTGGTGATGGGTTACAGCGATGGCGGCATGGTCGTTCTGAAGTTAACCAGCCGATACCCGGATCTAGCGCGCGCTGCTATCGTCGGCGGCGCAACGCATCGCTTTGCTACGGTTCATTACATGCAGGGGATGGAAATTTTTTATGGTAAAGGAATGCCTCAGGGGCAATTGACGGATCGCGATCTGGATAAAATGGCTTCGGATGCGCCCAGGATGGTTAAATTTTATCAGAACATGCATCATCCAGAGCAAAAAGACTACTGGCGCACGTTCCTCAAAGGTGTCTGGCCAATGTGGACAACGCCCACATCGCTGACGGAAGAAGAGGTGAAAAAAATCCACATTCCTGTGCTATTACTGGACGGCGACCGGGATGAATTTTTCACCGTTGAAGAAGTTACCGAGCTGTACCGGCTGCTGCCTCAGGCGGAGATGACCCTCATTCCCGGTAGCGGTCACGCCATTTTCCAGACGCCAGGAAAAACACCGCTGTTTTACGCATTAGTGCTTGAGTTTTTACAGCGGCAAATCCCTAAGGCCTCTTAACTGACCGCGATGGACGTATGAGTCTACTGATTTGCGCTGGATATATATTTTTTTCGGGCGTTGTCTACTGTACCTGGCTAAACTGACTTCAATAATGCGGTCTGTCAGAGTAAACTTTGAGCCGTAAACAAATTCAAACCCTTCCTCGTCGGGCCTAACGACGCGGGAGGGTTTTTTTATATTGACTAAGAAGAGGTTTTTGCCATGAGCACCTTAGGTCATCAGTACGATAACTCACTGGTTTCTAATGCGTTTGGTTTTTTACGTCTGCCAATGAACTTCCAGCCGTATGACAGCGATGCCGACTGGGTGATCACTGGCGTACCGTTTGATATGGCAACGTCCGGTCGCGCTGGCGGTCGTCATGGCCCGGCGGCGATCCGTCAGGTGTCGACCAACCTCGCCTGGGAACATCACCGTTTCCCGTGGAATTTTGACATGCGCGAGCGCCTGAACGTCGTAGACTGCGGCGATTTAGTGTATGCGTTTGGCGATGCCCGTGAAATGAGCGAAAAATTACAGGCGCACGCTGAAAAACTGCTGTCTGCAGGCAAGCGTATGCTCTCTTTCGGCGGCGACCACTTCGTCACGCTGCCGCTGCTGCGCGCCCACGCGAAACATTTTGGCAAAATGGCGCTGGTACATTTTGACGCGCATACCGATACCTACGCTAACGGCTGCGAATTCGATCACGGCACGATGTTCTACACCGCGCCGAAAGAAGGCCTGATCGATCCGCATCATTCGGTACAGATCGGTATTCGCACTGAGTTTGACAAAGACAATGGCTTTACCGTGCTGGATGCCTGCCAGGTCAACGATCGCGGCGTGGATGATATTCTCGCTCAGGTGAAACAGATCGTCGGCGATATGCCGGTCTATCTGACCTTTGATATCGACTGTCTGGACCCGGCGTTTGCGCCTGGCACCGGTACGCCGGTGATCGGTGGTTTGACCTCCGATCGCGCCATTAAGCTGGTACGCGGTCTGAAAGATCTGAACATTGTCGGTATGGATGTAGTGGAAGTCGCGCCGGCTTACGATCAGTCAGAGATCACCGCTCTGGCGGCCGCGACGCTGGCATTAGAAATGCTCTATATCCAGGCGGCGAAGAAGGGCGAGTAAGTTGTTTTGCCGGATGGCACTGCGCTTATCCGGCCTACGCTTACCGGGCCTGTGTAGGCCGGATAAGGCGTTCACGCCGCCATCCGGCACTGTTCGGGGATTATTTGATCCCGTCCGCGCTCATACGATCGCGCACATGCTGTGCGCGTGCGGCGGACGCCGGGTGATCGTCGAACATTGAGCTTTGACGACCCGCTTCCAGTTTTGCCAGTTTCTCAAAGCTGGTAGCGAGTCCTGCCGGACTGATACCGCGTTTGCGCAACAGATCGTAAGAATAATCATCCGCTTCGGACTCCTGACGCTGAGAGAACTGCGAGTTCACCAGTTTTTCGCCAAGATCGCCAAGCTGTGATTGCGACAGGCTGCCGACAACGCCTCCTGCCGATGCCGCCGCGACGCGCACGGCGTTAGTGCCCAGCGCGACCTGCATCCCTTTCTTTACATGACCCAGCGCGACATGGCCCATTTCATGGCCGATCACGGCTTCAACTTCGTTGTCGGTCATCATATCCATCAGTCCGCTGTAGACGCGGATACAACCGTTCGCCATGGCAAACGCGTTGACGTCTTTCGTCTCGTAAACCTTATAGTTCACCGGCTGGCCGTTAATGTTATCCCCCAGCGCGGCGGCAATTTTTGTCAGTCGTTTAGCGTATTCGCTGCTCGCCGACGCGATTTTCGCTTTGCTGTCGAGCTCTTGACAGGATTGATCGCTCAGCGCTTTTACCTGCGCATCGCTTAACGTATAGGCCTGAAAAGCTTCAGCGCCCGAAGAAAGCAGTCCATTAGAGTCCATATTCTGGCAACCGGTCAGCACCGTCGCCATGCCCAAAGCAAGCAGTAAAGCGCGAATTTTCATTTTTCTCTTCCATACGAATTAATATTATTTTGAAATGCGCCCGTTGCAGATGAATTAGCGCCTGGGTTAAGTATAAAGAAAAGCGTGGCAGGCAAGTTAGCTAATTGCGCAACATGCGAGCACGATCCGGAGATTTCTGAAGCGGTAAAAGGATGTTCCATGTACATGACGCGCGGCTTGGGGTAAATTGTTGGCAAATTTTCCGGCGTAGCCCAAAACGCGCTGTCGTCAAGTCGTTACGGGCATGGCCTTTCAACATCCGATCTGGAGTCAAAATGTCCTCACGTAAAGAGCTTGCCAATGCTATTCGTGCGCTGAGCATGGACGCAGTACAGAAAGCCAAATCCGGTCACCCGGGTGCCCCGATGGGTATGGCTGACATTGCCGAAGTCCTGTGGCGTGATTTCCTGAACCACAACCCGGCCAACCCGTCCTGGGCCGACCGCGACCGCTTTGTGCTGTCCAATGGCCACGGCTCAATGCTGATTTACAGCCTGCTGCACCTCACCGGCTATGACCTGCCGATGTCCGAACTGCAGAATTTCCGTCAGCTACATTCAAAAACCCCTGGTCACCCGGAAGTGGGCTACACCGCTGGTGTTGAAACCACTACTGGCCCGCTGGGTCAGGGTATTGCCAACGCCGTCGGGATGGCGATTGCCGAGAAAACTCTGGCGGCGCAGTTTAACCGTCCTGGCCACGACATCGTTGACCACTTCACCTATGTCTTTATGGGCGACGGCTGCATGATGGAAGGCATTTCTCACGAAGTGTGCTCTCTGGCTGGTACTCTGAAACTGGGCAAACTGATCGCGTTCTATGATGACAACGGTATCTCTATCGATGGTCACGTTGAAGGCTGGTTCACCGATGACACCGCGAAACGTTTTGAAGCCTACGGTTGGCATGTTATCCGTGGCATTGACGGTCATGATGCCGACGCCATTAAACGCGCCACGGAAGAAGCTCGCGCCGTGACTGACAAACCGTCCCTGCTGATGTGCAAAACCATCATCGGTTTCGGTTCGCCGAACAAACAGGGTACCCACGATTCCCACGGCGCGCCGCTGGGCGACGCGGAAATCGCGCTGACCCGCGAACAGTTGGGCTGGAAATACGCGCCGTTCGAAATCCCGTCTGAAATCTACGCCCAGTGGGATGCGAAAGAAGCCGGCCAGGCGAAAGAATCCGCATGGAACGAGAAATTCGCGGCTTATGAGAAAGCCTTCCCGCAGGAAGCTGCTGAATTCACCCGTCGTATGAAAGGCGACATGCCGGCTGACTTCGATGCGAAAGCGAATGAATTCATCGCTAAACTGCAGGCTAACCCGGCGAAAATCGCCAGCCGCAAAGCGTCCCAGAATGCCATCGAAGCCTTCGGTCCGCTGTTGCCGGAATTCCTCGGCGGCTCTGCAGACCTGGCACCGTCTAACCTGACCCTGTGGTCCGGTTCTAAGGCTATCAACGAAGACGCAGCGGGTAACTACATTCACTACGGTGTGCGTGAATTCGGTATGACCGCTATCGCCAACGGTATCGCCCTGCACGGCGGTTTCCTGCCGTACACCTCCACCTTCCTGATGTTCGTCGAATATGCCCGTAACGCAGTGCGTATGGCAGCGCTGATGAAACAACGTCAGGTGATGGTGTACACCCACGATTCCATCGGTCTGGGCGAAGATGGCCCGACGCACCAGCCGGTCGAGCAGGTGGCAAGCCTGCGCGTAACGCCGAACATGTCCACATGGCGTCCGTGTGACCAGGTGGAATCCGCAGTGGCGTGGAAATATGGCGTAGAGCGTCAGGATGGCCCAACCGCGCTGATCCTCTCCCGTCAGAACCTGGTGCAGCAGGAACGTACTGAAGAGCAACTGGCGAATATCGCCCGCGGTGGTTACGTACTGAAAGATTGTGCGGGCCAGCCGCAGATTATCTTCATTGCGACCGGTTCAGAAGTTGAGCTGGCGGTTGCCGCTTACGAAAAACTGACTGCCGAAGGCGTGAAGGCGCGCGTGGTTTCCATGCCGTCCACCGACGCGTTCGACAAACAGGATGCGGCTTACCGTGAATCCGTGCTGCCGAAGGCGGTCTCTGCGCGTGTGGCGATTGAAGCGGGTATCGCTGACTACTGGTTCAAATACGTCGGCCTGAACGGCGCTATTGTCGGGATGACCACCTTCGGTGAATCCGCCCCGGCAGAGCTGCTGTTTGAAGAGTTTGGCTTCACGGTGGACAACGTGATCGCCAAAGCGAAAGCGCTGCTGTAATCCTTAATACGGCATGAAACGGGTCGCTTCGGCGACCCGTTTTTTATTCCCCCTTTGACAACCTGCCGTTTTCCAGCCGTACCACCCGTGAAAAATGACGCCGGGTAAACGCAGTGTCATGGCTAATCGCCACGACGCTGGTTCCCCGTGCCCGGCATGTCGCCAGCCAGTGTTCAAATACGGTTAGCCAGTGGGCGTCAAAATCCCGGCTGGGTTCATCCAGCAATAACACAGGCGGCGCCATCGCCTCCAGACTGGCGACCGCCACCATCCGGCGCTGCGCGGCGTGCAGATCGAGCGGGTGCGCCTCGGCGACGTCCGTTAGCTGACATAACCGCAGCGCGGCCTGCGTGCGCCGTGAAATTTCCTCCGCCGATAAGCGTTGTAGTTTCAGCCCAAAAGCGACCTCTTGCGCGACATTGCTGTGGAAAATCTGGTTTTCCGCTTCCTGAAAGAGTACGCCGATAGCGGCGGCGCGTTGACGATTTTTAAGCTGCGCAATCGGCTCTCCATTAAGCGTTACCGAGCCGGAAGCGGGGGAAAGCAGGCCGGCCATAATCCGTAACAGCGTTGATTTTCCCGCGCCGTTATCGCCGGTCAACGCCAGCCATTCGCCGTCACGAAGTTCAAGCGAGATAGCGTGCAGACAGTCGGCTGCGGCATCCGGCCAGCGATAAGCGACCTGATTTAACGTCAACATAATGGGGTTAGCGCTCCGTCGCGCAATTGCCATACCCGCTGGCATCGCGTCAGAAAAGGAAAATGGTTACGCTCAAAAAGCACAATGAGAGAATGACGTTCCAGCGCCCACTGTTGTAGCCGTTCCAGCAGTGTCCCGGTGGCCGCTGAGGTCAGTCGACTGAAGGCTTCATCAAGAACTAATAGCCTGGGCTGCATGGCAAGCGCGCTGGCAATCACTACCCGCTGCGTTTCGCCGCCGGAGAGCGTGCCGGGATGGCGATGGCGTAACGACTGGCAGTTTGTCAGGGTTAGCGCCTCGTCAATGCGCCGTAGAATTTCCGCTTCATGGAGGCCGAGATTCTCCGGGCCAAACGCCACCTCTTCCTCTACGCTAAAGGTACAGCCGGAAAGCTGTAAATATGGCGATTGCTGCACCAACTGGATGGTGGGCGACTGTTCTACCAGCGGGAGCCGCCCGATAGGGACGCCAAGCAGTAAGCCTGTGCCGTCAATATCGCCGGGAAGATAATCCGGATACCAGCCAGCCATCAGTTGCGCCAGCGTACTTTTTCCGCTGCCGTTATCGCCGACTATTGCCACTATTCCGGGTGTTGAATAGTGGAAATCAAAACATGCCGGCGGGCGTGTCGCATCGGACGGAAGATAACGAAACTGCTCTAACGTAACCATATCCATACTCCCGCTTCCGCCAGTATTAGCAGTACCATGCCATACCGCGCAACCCGTTGTAACATGCTATCTTTCGGCGCCCACAGCGTGGTTCGGGCTCGATGCAGCCGAAACCCCCGCATATCCAACGCCGCGCCGCGTATTGTCAGATCGTTAAGCGCATTTTGCGTAAGCGGCACGATCAGCGCAGGCATAGCCCGTAGCCGCTGATACCAGCCTTCATCCAGCGGTACGCCACGCGCGCGCTGGGCTTCATAAACGATCGTCAGTTGTCGTTTGAGCTGTTCGACGACCAGCAGCGGGCCAGCGAACAGGTAAGCGATGCCGGGGGGCAGACGTGAAGCGAACAGGGCGCGAATAAACCGCTGAACCGGCACATACTGCATCCATAGCTGCGACGTCGACACGATCGCCAGCAGGCGTAGCCATAGCGTAACGGCATATATCCAGCGCTGCGGATCGCGAGGCTGCCCGCTTATCCATTCCGTTAGCCAACCGCCATGTACCAGCCATAGCCCAAACCCTAAAGACAGCATCAGCCAGGCGACATACTTCGCCCGCCGCCGCGTTGATTTCAGCGCCAGCAGACAGAGGAAGGCCGCCGCGCTATAAACCGGGAGCACGGTCTGCGCAGGGAGTAGCAGCGTGGTGCAGGCCGCCAGCGCCCATAAGGTTAACGAGGTAAACGGATGCATTTAGCGTACGGCTGACATCGCAGGAAAATGCCGTGTCGTACGTAACGGTAGCTGACGCAGCAGCACCCAAACGATGATCGCCGTCAGAATTTTATCGACCAGATTAGCGCCTATGACGGTAATCGCGACTGACTCTACCAGGTTTTGGCCCATTGAATGCATCCAGGCGACGAACAAATCAGCGCCGCTGCCGGTAACGCCGCCAAAAAGCGCGGTACGAAGCGGTACGGCGACCAGCGTCACCGCTAACGTAATGACGACCCCGCTGACGATCACCTTGGGCAGGGTACGAAACCAGCCTGCGCGCGCCAGCCACCCGGCGACCAGACCGATAACCATCGCTACCGGGGCAAACGCGGCAGCGATAGGATCGGTAAGCAGCCCCCACAGCAAGTTGGTCAGAAGCCCAGTCAACATGCCGATGAACGGCCCTAACAGTACCGCACTAATTAAGGTGCCGATCGAGTCGAGAAAAATAGGCAGCTTCAACATGCTAATAAGCTGTCCGCCAATCATATTGATGGCAATAGCGATGACAATCAGCACCAGAGACTGGCTGGAAAACGGGCGACGCGCCATAAAGTACCTCTTAAAGAGTCGTCAATTAACGGGAAGAAATATGCAGTTCGTCATAACCGGAAATGGCGCACGGTTGACGGCTGAACGTCAGCGCTGGCAGCTCGCCGATAACCAGCTCCAGCGTGGTACGCACGGTACACCCTGGCATCATATGGCCGCCGAGCATGGCCCCGTAGGGATCTGATACCGCGAGATGTAGATGCTCGCCGGTCAATTCAAGCGTGCCGTTTAGCGAGATAACTTCAAACGTGCCGGTGAGCGATGTGGTCGCCTCTTGCCCGGCATAACGCAGCGCAACATCGGCCAGACTGCCGGTACACCCTGCAATCCAGGCGGCATGTAATTGGTTCTGTTGCACAAAGGCGTGTAATTGGGAAAACACTTCCTGGCCGGGAAGCAGACGAAGCGCGTAAAAGCGCGCTGTAGAGGCATTGTGGTGAGATACAGTCATCGTTACAGGACTCCGAGACTCGGACGTGGCGCTGATAATATAGACGCTGGCAGCAGCGCTTTCTGATATAAATCAGTATTTGTGACGCGGCGATGAAAAGATCTGACGGATGTACTGGTGATTCTTAAATATGGAATAAATTGCAGCGTAAGCGGCCATGAAATGTGATGCAGGTCAGATAACTGTCTTCTTCGACTGGACAAACATTCCTTTTATTCCCCGTTTCGCTTATTCTAGCTGAAGCGTTTCAGTTAATTAAATGTTCGACAATTAACCAATCAGTCGCAGTTTGCGACAGGTGAGGTTTTACTCGACGATGAGCTGCATTACTCTGTCAGCCTCATCTGAATCGGGATAGCCTTGCAGGAGACCTATGACCGTACGCATAGCGATTAATGGCTTTGGTCGCATCGGGCGTAACGTGGTTCGTGCTTTGTATGAATCCGGACGTCGGGCGGAAATTACCGTGGTGGCCATCAACGAGCTGGCGGATGCCGCAGGCATGGCGCATTTGTTGAAATACGATACCAGCCACGGGCGTTTTGCATGGGAGGTTCGCCACGAGCGCGAGCAGCTTTTTGTCGGCGACGATGTCATTCGTATTCTGCATGAACGAACGCTGGCGGATCTGCCGTGGCGCGAACTGGGCGTGGATGTCGTGTTGGATTGTACGGGCGTATATGGCAACCGGGAGCATGGCGAGGCGCATATTGCCGCTGGCGCGAAGAAAGTGCTCTTTTCTCATCCGGGCAGCAACGATCTTGACGCCACCGTCGTTTTTGGCGTGAACCAGAACCAACTGCGTGCGGAACATCGTATTGTCTCAAACGCGTCCTGTACCACGAATTGCATAATCCCCGTCATTAAATTGTTGGATGATGCTTACGGCATCGAGTCTGGTACCGTCACGACGATCCACTCCGCGATGAACGATCAGCAGGTGATCGACGCGTATCACTCCGATCTACGGCGCACGCGCGCGGCCAGCCAGTCGATTATCCCGGTAGATACAAAACTGGCGGCAGGCATTACGCGTATATTCCCGCAGTTTAACGACCGTTTTGAGGCGATTGCCGTGCGCGTTCCAACCATTAATGTGACGGCGATCGATTTAAGCGTGACGGTGAAAAAACCAGTAAAAGCCAGTGAAGTCAACCAGTTGCTGCAAAAAGCAGCACAAGGTGCATTTCATGGTATAGTTGACTATACGGAATCACCGTTGGTCTCGATAGATTTTAACCACGACCCGCACAGCGCCATTGTTGATGGCACGCAAACCCGGGTCAGTGGCGCCCACCTGATCAAGACGCTGGTCTGGTGCGATAATGAATGGGGCTTTGCTAACCGGATGCTCGACACCACGTTAGCGATGGCCGCAGTTGGTTTCAGGCTCGACGCGTCAGCGTCGACAAAACTTTAAGCATCATTGAGAGGATTCACCATGTCTGTAATTAAGATGACCGATCTGGATCTGGCCGGGAAACGCGTTTTTATCCGTGCGGATCTGAACGTACCTGTTAAAGAAGGGAAAGTGACCAGCGACGCGCGTATCCGCGCCTCTCTGCCGACCATCGAACTGGCTCTGAAACAGGGCGCGAAAGTGATGGTAACCTCCCACCTGGGTCGTCCTACCGAAGGCGAGTACAACGAAGAATTCTCTCTGCTGCCGGTTGTTAACTACCTGAAAGACAAACTGTCTAACCCGGTTCGCCTGGTCAAAGATTACCTGGACGGCGTTGACGTGGCCGAAGGTGAGCTGGTGGTTCTGGAAAACGTTCGCTTTAACAAAGGCGAAAAGAAAGACGACGAAGCGCTGTCTAAAAAATATGCCGCCCTGTGTGACGTATTCGTGATGGACGCCTTTGGTACTGCGCACCGCGCGCAGGCTTCTACCCACGGTATCGGCAAATTTGCTGACGTCGCGTGCGCAGGCCCGCTACTGGCCGCTGAACTGGATGCGCTGGGTAAAGCGCTGAAAGAGCCGGCTCGTCCGATGGTGGCTATCGTTGGTGGTTCTAAAGTATCTACCAAACTGACCGTTCTGGATTCCCTGTCTAAAATCGCTGACCAGCTGATTGTCGGCGGCGGTATCGCCAATACCTTCGTTGCCGCTCAGGGCCACAGCGTCGGTAAATCCCTGTACGAAGCTGACCTGGTTGACGAAGCAAAACGTCTGCTGACCACTTGCGATATCCCGGTTCCGACCGATGTTCGCGTTGCCACTGAGTTCTCCGAAACCGCACCGGCGACTCTGAAATCCGTTAACGACGTGAAAGAAGACGAGCAGATCCTGGATATCGGCGATGCTTCCGCTCAGCAGCTGGCTGAAATCCTCAAGAATGCCAAAACCATTCTGTGGAACGGCCCGGTTGGCGTGTTTGAGTTCCCGAACTTCCGTAAAGGGACTGAAATCGTGGCAAATGCCATCGCTGATAGCGAAGCGTTTTCCATCGCTGGCGGCGGCGACACCTTGGCGGCAATCGACCTGTTCGGCATTGCTGACAAAATTTCCTACATTTCTACTGGCGGCGGCGCATTCCTCGAATTCGTGGAAGGTAAAGTTCTGCCAGCCGTAGCGATGCTCGAAGAGCGCGCTAAGAAGTAATCGTTACGGGCAGGGATTCCTGCCCGTTGATTTATTGCCGATCTGACATTCAGGGCGGCCCGTGTTTTTTCCCAAAGCCCGACGATACAGGACAACGAAACATGTCTAAAATTTTTGATTTCGTAAAACCAGGCGTGATCACTGGTGATGACGTACAGAAAGTGTTCCAGGTAGCAAAAGAAAACAATTTTGCTCTGCCGGCAGTTAACTGCGTGGGCACTGATTCCATCAACGCTGTTCTGGAAACCGCTGCAAAAGTTAAAGCACCGGTCATCGTTCAGTTCTCCAACGGCGGCGCTTCCTTCATCGCGGGTAAAGGCGTGAAAACTGACGTACCTCAGGGCGCGGCAATCCTGGGCGCTATCTCTGGCGCGCATCACGTTCACCAGATGGCTGAGCACTACGGTGTTCCGGTTATCCTGCACACTGACCACTGCGCGAAGAAACTGCTGCCGTGGATCGACGGTCTGCTGGACGCGGGTGAAAAACACTTCGCGGCTACCGGTAAACCGCTGTTCTCTTCTCACATGATCGACCTGTCTGAAGAGTCTCTGCACGAAAACATCGAAATCTGCTCCAAATACCTGGCGCGCATGTCCAAAATTGGCATGACTCTGGAAATCGAACTGGGTTGCACCGGTGGTGAAGAAGACGGCGTGGACAACAGCCACATGGACGCTTCTGCCCTGTACACCCAGCCGGAAGACGTTGATTACGCGTACACTGAGCTGAGCAAAATCAGCCCGCGTTTCACCATTGCCGCTTCCTTCGGTAACGTACACGGCGTTTACAAGCCGGGTAACGTGGTTCTGACCCCGACCATTCTGCGTGATTCTCAGGACTATGTTTCTAAGAAACACAACCTGCCGCACAACAGCCTGAACTTCGTTTTCCACGGCGGTTCCGGTTCTACTGCTCAGGAAATCAAAGACTCCGTAAGCTACGGCGTAGTGAAAATGAACATCGATACCGATACCCAATGGGCAACCTGGGAAGGTGTTCTGAACTACTACAAAGAAAACGAAGCGTATCTGCAAGGTCAGCTGGGCAACCCGAAAGGCGAAGATCAGCCGAACAAGAAATACTATGACCCGCGCGTATGGCTGCGTGCTGGCCAGACTTCGATGATCGCTCGTCTGGAAAAAGCATTTAAAGAACTGAACGCGATTGACGTTCTGTAATGTAGTCTGTTGATTAAAATGGCTTCCCTCGGGAAGCCATTTTTTTATCGTTATTTCCGGAGAGCGGCGTTAACGCTTTCATCCGGCCAACTCACAGTGTGCCTGCCTTTTTGGGGATGATGCCGAAAAATGGCATATTCCTCTGTTTTTGTTTACCTTTAAAAAGTTCTTTTCGTGAGAATGATCTCATTTGCTTGTTTTGCTATGACCAAGGAATATTGAATGGAAGATTTGAATGTTGTCGACAGCATAAATGGTGCGGGCACCTGGCTGGTACGCAACCAGGCGTTATTGCTCAGCTATGCTGTGAATATTGTTGCGGCTATCGCTATTATCATCATCGGCTTGATTGTAGCGCGCGTGATCTCCAATACGGTAAATCGTCTGATGCGTGCGCGTCATATTGATGCGACAGTGGCCGACTTTCTTTCTGCGCTGGTGCGCTATGGGGTTATCGCTTTTACGCTGATTGCGGCTCTGGGTCGCGTGGGGGTTCAAACCGCCTCGGTTATTGCCGTACTGGGCGCCGCCGGTTTAGCCGTTGGCCTGGCATTACAGGGATCGCTTTCTAACCTTGCGGCTGGGGTATTGCTGGTTATGTTCCGTCCGTTCCGCGCCGGTGAGTATGTCGATTTGGGCGGCGTTGCCGGTACGGTACTGAACGTGCAAATCTTTTCCACGACAATGCGCGCGGTAGACGGCAAAATTATTGTGATTCCGAATGGCAAAATTATCGCGGGAAATATCATCAACTATTCTCGTGAGCCGGTTCGCCGTAACGAATTCATTATTGGGGTGGCCTACGATTCGGATATCGATCAGGTGAAACAGCTGCTAACGACGATTATCGAGTCCGACGATCGTATTTTAAAAGATCGCGAAATGACGGTACGTTTGAATGAGCTGGGCGCCTCATCAATTAATTTTGTGGTGCGTGTCTGGAGTAAAAGCAGCGACCTGCAAAATGTCTACTGGGACGTGCTGGAACGTATTAAACGTGAATTCGACGCCGCTGGTATTAGCTTCCCGTACCCGCAGATGGACGTCAATTTTAAACGCGTGAAAGATAACGCCGCGGACTAATTTTCCTCCCGCGCTGCCTGCCGGTGCTGCGCTTATCCGCCTCCAGTATTCTCTGGTTATTGAGCGGATAAGCGTAGCCGCCATCCGTTATTCAGTCTCTTCATTAGCTTTTCTTATTAGTGATTAAAATTATCAATTTCCGCTAATAATATTCCCGCGCTATAGTCTGCCTTTAAGAAAAACAGCTCAGGGTAGTTAACGTGATATCTTATTATTTTCAAGGGCTTGCCCTTGGCGCCGCCATGATCCTTCCGCTTGGCCCGCAAAATGCGTTTGTGATGAATCAGGGAATTCGTCGCCAGTACCACCTCATGATAGCGCTGCTTTGCGCGTTAAGTGATTTAGTCCTGATTAGCGCCGGTATTTTTGGCGGTAGCGCGTTGCTGATGCAGTCGCCGTGGCTGCTGGCGCTGGTCACATGGGGCGGGGTCGCGTTCTTGTTATGGTACGGTTTTGGCGCGCTGAAAACGGCAATGAGCAGTAATCTGGAGCTGGCCAGCGCCGAGGTTATGAAGCAGGGGCGCTGGAAAATTATTGCTACGATGCTGGCGGTAACGTGGCTGAATCCGCACGTTTATCTGGATACGTTTGTCGTGTTGGGCAGTCTCGGCGGACAACTGGCTATGGAGCCAAAGCGCTGGTTCGCCCTCGGCACGATTAGCGCGTCGTTCTTATGGTTTTTTGGGTTAGCGCTACTGGCGGCCTGGCTTGCGCCTCGACTGCGTACGGCGAAAGCTCAACGCATTATCAACATTCTGGTTGGGGTGGTGATGTGGCTTATCGCCTTCCAACTGGCGCGGGAAGGCGTCGCGCATATGCACGCGCTTTTCAACTAAGCGTTGTCTGATGGACAACAGGCCGATATCCGCTAAGCTTGCCTGCATGCGCCCTGTATATCAGGGCAATGACTGCAATATGGAGGAGAGACTGTGAAGTTCAAAGTGATGGCCCTGGCGGCATTAGTGGGTTTAAGTGCAATGTCGGCGCAGGCAAGCGAATTGCCGGAAGGCCCGCACATCGTGACTTCCGGTACGGCAAGCGTCGATGCTGTGCCTGATATCGCCACCTTAGCGATTGAAGTGAACGTCGCGGCGAAGGATGCGGCGACGGCGAAGAAGCAGGCCGATGAGCGCGTGGCGCAATATCTTTCCTTCCTTGAGCAAAATCAGATTGCGAAAAAAGACATTAGCGCGGCGAATCTGCGCACGCAGCCGGATTATGATTACCAAAACGGTAAAAGCATTCTGAAAGGGTATCGCGCGGTGCGAACCGTTGAAGTGACGCTGCGTCAGTTAGATAAACTCAATTCGCTGCTGGACGGCGCGCTGAAGGCGGGTCTGAACGAGATTCGTTCGGTATCGCTGGGCGTGGCGCAACCGGACGCCTATAAAGACAAGGCCCGCAAAGCCGCCATTGATGACGCGATTCATCAGGCGCAAGCGCTGGCAGCCGGTTTTAACAGCAAATTGGGGCCGGTTTACAGCGTTCGTTACCATGTCTCTAATTATCAGCCGAGTCCGGTGGTGCGAATGATGAAAGCCGCAGATGCTGCGCCGGTATCCGCGCAGGAAACTTACGAGCAGCCGACTATTCAGTTCGACGATCAGGTCGATGTGGTATTCCAGCTTGAACCTGGAACAGGGCAGACGTCGACAACGGCCGCCAGCACGCAGTAATCTCGCCCGGCCTGGGCGCTTCCAGGCCGCGTTTTCTCCCGGTGTTCTCGTTTTTTGCCGCCTGAACGCAATGATTTTGTGATGAATTTCAAAGAAGCGACGGGGGAATAATGGGTCATGCAGGCCGGATAAGACGTTCACGCCGCCATCCGGCATTCATTGAGAGGCTAATCCTGACGCAGCACCTTGTGCCCGTACTCCAGCAGCGCGTCGGTTACTTTGCGCATCATCCGGCTTTCCGGGGCAAAGCGGTGCCAGTAAAGCATCCGGCGTTGTAGCAAACCAGGCGTTAAGTTGATCAACTCGCCGCTTTCCAGCTCTTTCTCAATCTGCAGGTGAGGGATCATGCAGCAGGTCGTGCCCTGACGCGCAAGCTGTACAAACGCTTCGGATGAATTAACGATATGGCACGGCACGCTGCCGGGTGGTAGATCGAAATTCTGTTGCAAAAAGGCCTGATGCATATCATCCAGATGGTCGAACGCGACGGCGGGCGCTTTCAGCAGCGACGACCGGGTAACGCCATTGGGGAAATAGCGCTCGGCAAACGGCTTTGACGCGACAAACAGATAGTCGAGCGCGCCCAGTTTGTCTACCAGGCAACTGGGCAGCGCCTGATGCTGAATACTCACCGCGCCCACCACCTCGCCGCGACGCAGACGTTCTTGCGTGCGCGTTTCATCTTCCACCTGTAAATTGAGACGGATAGGGGAGTCCGCCAGCACCGGCGCCAGCGCCGGAAGCAGCCAGGTCGCCAGACTGTCGGCGTTAACCGCCAGCGACAGCAGCAGCGGCGTAGAGCCGGTTTGTTCATCGCCCAGCCACTCTTCTTCCAGCAGTTCAACCTGACGCAGCAGAGCCAGTAATTTTTGCCCTTGCTCCGTGGGGCGAGGAGGAACGGTACGCACCAACAACGGTTGTCCGAACATATTCTCAAGCTGTTTTATGCGCTGTGAGACGGCGGATTGCGTGATGCACAGCTTCTGGGCGGCGCGCTCGAATCCTCGTTCACGTATAACGGCATCCAGCGCCTGTAGTGTTCTGTAGTCCGGACGTTTCATTGTTGTGTCATGCTCCTGTTATTTTTTTCCGCACTATGACATAAATTTGCCGTCGGTACAGATGAAATCCGTAGCCTGTGTACGGACACGGAGATTTTTCCCGACAATGTTCTATAATGCGGCTGTATTTTCACACCACAGGCGAAACGATCTATGACGCAGGATGAACTGAAAAAAGCGGTAGGATGGGCGGCACTTCAGTATGTACAGCCCGGCACCATTGTGGGCGTTGGTACAGGCTCAACGGCCGCACACTTTATTGATGCGCTGGGCACAATGAAAGGCCAGATTGAAGGCGCGGTCTCCAGCTCGGACGCCTCGACTGAAAAACTCAAAGGCCTCGGTATTCATGTGTTTGATCTCAACGAAGTGGATAGCCTGGGTATCTATGTCGATGGCGCGGACGAAATCAACGGTCATATGCAGATGATCAAAGGCGGCGGCGCGGCATTAACCCGTGAGAAAATTATTGCTTCCGTGGCGGAGAAATTTATCTGTATTGCGGATGCCTCTAAACAGGTGGATATTCTTGGCAAATTCCCGTTGCCGGTCGAAGTGATTCCGATGGCGCGCAGCGCGGTCGCTCGTCAACTGGTGAAGCTGGGTGGGCGTCCGGAGTACCGTCAGAACGTGGTCACGGATAACGGCAACGTGATTCTGGATGTTTATGGTATGGAAATCCTTGATCCCATCGCGCTGGAAAACGCCATTAACGCGATTCCGGGCGTCGTGACCGTAGGGTTGTTCGCCAACCGTGGCGCCGATGTCGCACTGATCGGCACGCCGGACGGGGTGAAAACCATCGTAAAATGATCCCGCCAGGCGTATTTCCTGCCGCGTAAAAAATTCGGTCAGGGCAAATTTGGTGACATGTATCACGTTTAATCGTTTGCCCTGCCGATCCCTCCAAAGAAAAAGTTATTCCCGGTATTTTCATCTGCTATTTCCCGCTGTATGCGATTCCTTCACGACGCTGGCGCAAACGTTCATATTGCCGTGATAATTTTTTTTGATATGTTGAAGGACGGATGCAAATCCACACACAACATCAGATGGCAAAAAAAGACAGGATCGGGGAAATGGCAAAGGTATCGCTGGAGAAAGATAAAATTAAATTTCTGCTGGTTGAAGGGGTGCATCAAAAGGCGCTGGAAAGCCTTCGTGCGGCAGGTTACACCAACATTGAATATCACAAGGGCGCGCTGGACGCTGAACAGTTGAAAGCGTCCATCCGCGATGCCCACTTCATCGGTCTGCGATCCCGTACTCATCTGACAGAAGAAGTGATTAACGCCGCAGAGAAGCTAGTGGCGATTGGCTGTTTTTGCATCGGCACCAACCAGGTGGATTTAAATGCGGCGGCAAAACGCGGTATTCCGGTCTTTAACGCGCCATTCTCGAATACCCGTTCCGTGGCGGAGCTGGTGATTGGCGAGCTATTGCTGCTGCTGCGCGGCGTGCCGGAAGCGAACGCCAAAGCGCACCGCGGCGTATGGAATAAACTGGCGGCGGGATCGTTCGAAGCGCGCGGTAAAAAGCTTGGCATTATCGGTTACGGCCATATCGGAACGCAGTTGGGCATTCTGGCTGAATCGCTGGGGATGCATGTCTATTTCTATGATATTGAAAATAAACTGCCGCTCGGTAATGCAACTCAGGTGCAGCACCTGTCTGAATTGCTGAATATGAGCGATGTGGTCAGTCTGCACGTACCTGAAAACGCCTCCACCAAAAACATGATGGGCGCAAAAGAGATAGCCCTGATGAAGCCGGGTTCGCTGCTGATTAACGCCGCGCGCGGTACGGTAGTGGATATCCCGGCTTTGTGCGACGCGCTGGCGACGAAACATCTGGCGGGGGCGGCTATCGATGTCTTCCCGACGGAACCGGCCACTAATAGCGATCCGTTTACCTCTCCGCTGTGCGAATTCGATAACGTGATCCTGACGCCGCATATCGGCGGCTCGACGCAGGAGGCGCAAGAAAACATCGGTCTGGAAGTCGCAGGAAAACTCATTAAGTACTCGGATAACGGCTCGACGCTTTCCGCCGTGAACTTCCCGGAAGTGTCGCTGCCGCTGCACGGCGGTCGTCGTCTGATGCACATCCACGAAAACCGCCCAGGCGTATTGACCGCGCTTAACCAGATTTTTGCCGAGCAGGGCGTTAACAT
Organism: Salmonella sp. 741265073_HBA; assembly: GCF_046569105.1. Taxonomy (NCBI): domain Bacteria; kingdom Pseudomonadati; phylum Pseudomonadota; class Gammaproteobacteria; order Enterobacterales; family Enterobacteriaceae; genus Salmonella; species Salmonella sp. 741265073_HBA. Next base: position 146,475 of record NZ_JBKFRY010000005.1, read on the forward strand.
TGCCGCGCAGTATCTGCAAACCTCCGCCCGAATGGGGTATGTGGTGATTGATATAGAAGCCGATGGCGATGTGGCGGAGAAAGCGCTGCTGGCGATGAAGGCGATTCCGGGCACCATTCGCGCCCGTCTGCTGTACTAATTTCCTCTAAATGGGCAGGAGATGACCTGCCCATCCTTTCTCTGGTTTCCCTGCCTCAACATCTCTTCGTGTAACGCATACATTCTGTTTTCGAGCCTTGCCGCAATTGGTAATTAAAGGCAGCGTTGCGTGTTGTACAGCAATAAAAGGAATTTACGATAAGGGCTCAGCATAGCGCTGAAACGGGAAAGCCCCTACCGAAGCAGGGGCTCTAAAAAGGAAAGGGACGATGATGAGATACGTCATCATGCTGCTGATCCTGTTAATCATCGCTTGCCCAGCATATTAACAGTGAGTACGCAGGAGGGAGGTTCGCCTCCCTCACCCTTCACCGAGAAATTTAGGTCAAAAAAGCGACGCTGTCAATCGACAAAACACGGCTACCACTCCCAAATTTTGGACGGCGTCACCACCGCAGGCAGCGGGATATCCCACTCTTCAACCGGCAGCTTTTCTACTAACTGGCAATCATGCGCGTAGCCCACGGGCTGGATCTTATGCTGCTGCCAGTTTTGCAACGTACGGTCATAAAATCCGCCGCCCATCCCCAGGCGCTGCCCGTCTTCGTCAAACGCGACTAACGGCGTTACCAGCACATCCAGCTTTGCCAGCGGTAATACGTCGCGGACATCAAGCCGTGGCTCCCGGATCTTTAAGCGGTTGGTCACCAGCGCACTCTGTGGATGATAGTGCAGGAACAGGAGGTTGCCAGGGCTGAAGGGATGAAGAACCGGAAGGTAGACGCGCTTGCCCGCTCGCCATAGCTGTTCTATCAGCGGCTGGGTGTCGAGTTCGCCATCAAAGGAGAGAAACACGGCGACAGTGTGTGCCATCACGACGGGAGGAAAGCTGAGCATTCGGGCGGCGGCCTGTTGACCAAAGCGGCGTTGCTGCTCTGGCGTCAGCGCACGGCGACGTTGCCGAATCATTCGGCGGATTTCTTGTCGTGATAAAGAGAGTTCGGGAAGTTGCGTCATGGCTGTCGCCAGTCAGAAGGGGAATCTCCGAGATGCCGCCGCAGGCTGTAACCCTTGAACCCTTGGTTCAAGGTGAATGTGTCGTCACAGTTTTAAGGCTTCTCGGACGAACCGAGCATGCTCACCAACCGCGGAGCGCCACATTCTTGTGGTATGAAATATCGGCTCAGGGGACTGGCCCGCTTGCAAACATCTCAGAGAAATTCTGTTTTCACAATCACTTTACCATAGTAAAGCGAAAAGTGTTATTCAAAGTTTTGGCCCGTTTTTTCGGTTATGCGACCTTGATCAAGCAACGCCTGTTCGATGGTCTGTTGTAGCATCCGAATACGTTGTTCCATGCTCGCCGCGTAATCGCGGGTCTTCGCTTTTTCCTGAGTTAACTCATAGCTGATATTCAATGCGGCAATGAAAACCAACTGCTCAGTATTTGTGACTCTAGTGCGAACTTTCAGATCTTGCAACCGCTGATTCAGATCGTCCGCAGCCTGATTCAACGCATCCCTTTGGTCAGGCGGGCAATTCACTCGCAGTGAACGGCCAAATATTTGGATATCGACGGGTTGTGCAGACATGCCACCTTCCTGCTGATTGACTGCGCTGCCTTCGTCTCCAGACCCAGGGTCCGCGAAGGGGCGACACTATAGCTACCCTGGTGTGAAGATACAAGCCCTTTTCTGGTTCACCAGGGTCCAAAGTGGTAGCATATCATGAATATCCTCCCTTTGATGACGAATGCTTATGTCTATACAGAACGAAATGCCTGGTTACAACGAAATGAACCGGTTTTTGAATCAACAAGGGGCCGGTCTGACCCCGGCTGAAATGCATGGTTTAATCAGCGGGATGATTTGCGGCGGCAACAACGATAGCTCATGGCAGCCGCTGTTGCACGACCTGACGAACGAAGGTCTGGCCTTCGGGCATGAGCTTGCTCAGGCGCTGCGCAAAATGCACGCGGCGACCAGCGACGCGCTGGAAGACGACGGCTTTCTTTTTCAGCTTTATCTGCCTGAAGGCGACGATGTCAGCGTATTCGATCGCGCTGATGCATTAGCCGGGTGGGTTAACCACTTTTTGCTTGGCCTCGGCGTAACGCAGCCTAAACTTGATAAAGTCACCGGCGAAACGGGTGAAGCGATTGACGACCTGCGTAATATTGCGCAGCTTGGTTATGATGAGAGCGAAGATCAGGAAGAGCTGGAGATGTCGCTCGAAGAGATCATCGAATATGTCCGTGTTGCGGCGCTGTTATGTCATGACACTTTCACGCGCCAACAGCCGACCGCGCCGGAAGTGCGTAAACCGACGCTACACTAAGAAAAAACGAAATGGAGGCCATGTCATGACTCAGCAGGAATACCAACGCCGTCGCCAGGCATTACTGGCGCAAATGCAGCCCGGCAGCGCCGCGCTGATCTTTGCCGCGCCGGAGGCGACGCGCAGCGCAGACAGTGAATATCCGTATCGCCAGAGTAGCGACTTCTGGTATTTCACCGGTTTTAACGAACCGGAAGCCGTGCTGGTACTGATTAAGAGTGATGACACCCACAACCACAGCGTTTTGTTCAACCGCGTTCGCGACCTGACGGCGGAAATCTGGTTTGGTCGCCGTTTAGGACAGGATGCCGCGCCGGAAAAACTGGGCGTTGACCGGGCGCTGGCGTTTAGCGAAATCAACCAGCAACTCTTTCAGTTGCTTAATGGTCTGGATGTGGTGTACCACGCGCAGGGCGAATATGCGTATGCCGACGAGATTGTTCTGGCTGCGCTGGAGAAGCTGCGTAAAGGCTCCCGCCAGAATCTGACTGCGCCGGCCACCATGACTGACTGGCGACCGATTGTCCATGAGATGCGCCTGTTCAAATCGCCGGAAGAGATTGCTGTCCTGCGCCGCGCCGGGGAAATTAGCGCGCTGGCGCATATCCGCGCGATGGAAAAATGTCGTCCGGGGATGTTTGAGTATCAGCTGGAGGGTGAAATTCACCACGAATTTAACCGCCACGGCGCGCGCTATCCCTCCTATAACACCATTGTCGGCAGCGGCGAAAATGGCTGTATCCTGCATTACACTGAAAACGAAAGTGAAATGCGCGACGGCGATTTAGTGCTTATCGACGCGGGCTGTGAATATAAAGGTTACGCGGGCGACATCACGCGTACTTTCCCGGTGAACGGGAAATTTACGCCAGCTCAGCGTGAAATTTATGACATCGTTCTGGAATCGCTGGAGACCAGCCTGCGACTGTTCCGTCCTGGCACCTCTATTCAGGAGGTGACCGACGAAGTCGTGCGCATCATGATAACCGGGCTGGTGAAGCTGGGGATTTTGCAAGGAGAGGTTGATCAACTGATTGCCGAAAATGCGCATCGTCCTTTCTTTATGCATGGCTTGAGCCACTGGCTGGGGCTGGATGTTCATGATGTCGGCGTTTATGGGCCGGATCGCTCCCGCATCCTGGAGCCGGGCATGGTGCTGACCGTAGAGCCAGGCCTCTATATCGCGCCGGATGCCGACGTGCCGGAAGCGTATCGCGGCATTGGCGTTCGAATTGAAGATGACATTGTCATTACCGAAACCGGTAATGAAAACCTGACCGCTGGCGTTGTGAAGAAGGCGGATGACATTGAGGCATTAATGGCGGCGGCGCGGCAGCAATGAGCGTCATTATCGTTGGCGGCGGCATGGCAGGCGCGACGCTGGCGCTGGCCATCTCTCAGTTCAGTCATGGGACGTTGCCGGTACACCTGATTGAAGCGAAAGCGCCTGAAGCCGACGGTCATCCCGGCTTTGACGCCAGAGCGATTGCGCTGGCGGCGGGCACTTGCCAGCAACTGGCGCGAATTGGCGTCTGGCAGGCGATTTCCGATTGCGCAACGGCAATCAACACCGTACACGTCAGCGATCGCGGCCATGCCGGATTTGTGACTCTCGACGCGCAGGACTACAGTCTGGCAGCGTTGGGTCACGTTGCGGAGCTGCATGATATCGGGCTGCGTCTGTTTGCGCTCTTGCGTAAAGCGCCAGGCGTTACGCTGCACTGCCCGGAGCGCGTAGCCAGCGTGTCGCGTACCCAACAGCAGGTTAACGTCACACTGGAAAATGGCAATGTGATAGCTGGCAGCGTGCTGGTGGCGGCTAACGGTACCCACTCCGCGCTGGCGTCAGCCTGCGGCGTTGACTGGCGTCAGGAGCCTTACGAACAGTTAGCGGTGATAGCGAATGTCGCGACCGCTATCCCGCACCAGGGACGCGCCTTTGAACGTTTTACTCCCAATGGCCCGCTGGCGATGTTGCCGATGTCGCATGGCCGATGTTCGCTGGTTTGGTGTCACCCGCTCGACCAGCGCGATGAGGTGCTGAGCTGGTCCGACGCGCAGTTTTGTCATGCGTTGCAGGCCGCGTTCGGCTGGCGGCTGGGGCGAATTACTCAGGCGGGTAAGCGCAGCGCGTATCCGCTTGCCCTGACTACGGCGGCGAAAGTGTTTACTCACCGGACTGTCGTGGTCGGCAATGCGGCGCAGACGTTGCATCCTATCGCCGGACAAGGGTTTAATCTCGGTCTGCGCGATGTCATGAGCCTGGCGGAAACGCTGGTCACGGCACAGGACGCGGGCGAGGATATTGGCGCCTGGCACGTGTTATCGCGCTATCAGCAGCGTCGTCAGGTTGACCGGGATACGACGATTGGCGTAACGAACGGTCTGGTCCATCTGTTTGCAAATCGTTGGGCACCGTTGGTTATCGGGCGCAATATCGGTTTAATGGCGATGGAATTATTACCGCCTGCGCGCGATGCGCTGGCACAGCGGACCTTAGGTTGGGTTGCGCGTTAAGCAGATCTGTAGGCCGGATAAGGCATTTACGCCGCCATCCGGCATCGTGTTCGTAAAAATACCGGATGGCGGCTTCGCCTTATCCGGCCTACGGTTTTGATTGTTCCGGTTTCCAGGAGTAAATAGTGCAAAGTGTTGATGTAGCAATAGTTGGCGGAGGCATGGTGGGACTGGCTGTCGCCTGCGGCTTGCAGGGGAGCGGTTTGCGCGTTGCGGTGCTGGATCACGTTGTTCCCCAGCCGTTGGCGAACGATGCCCCGCCTCAGCTTCGGGTGTCGGCGATTAATGCCGCCAGCGAAAAACTGCTTACCCGTCTTGGCGTATGGTCAAACATTGTGGCGCGACGGGCAAGTTGCTACCACGGTATGGAAGTCTGGGATAAAGACAGCTTTGGCCGTATTACGTTTGATGACGCAAGCATGGGATATAGCCATCTGGGGCATATTGTTGAAAACAGCGTCATTCACTATGCACTGTGGCAAAAAGCGCAGCAAGCGGCGGATATCACCTTAATGGCGCCAGCAGAGTTACAGCAGGTCGCCTGGGGGGAGAACGACGCCTTTCTGACTTTAAAAGACGGCGCGATGTTAACCGCGCGTCTGGTGATTGCCGCGGATGGCGCCAACTCCTGGCTGCGTAACAAAGCGGATATTCCCTTAACTTTCTGGGACTACCGTCACCATGCGCTGGTAGCGACTATCCGCACCGAAGAGCCGCACGGCGCGGTTGCTCGCCAGGTGTTTCATGGTGAAGGTATTCTGGCGTTTTTGCCGTTAAGCGATCCGCATCTGTGTTCCATTGTCTGGTCGCTTTCTCCGCAGGATGCGGAGCGTATGCAACAGAGCGGCGACGAGGCGTTTAACCAGGCGTTGACTATCGCCTTCGATAATCGGCTGGGCTTATGCCGCCTGGAAAGCGAACGGCAGGTTTTTCCTCTGACGGGCCGCTATGCTCGCCAGTTTGCCGCGCATCGTCTGGCGTTAGTCGGCGATGCCGCGCACACCATCCATCCGCTGGCAGGGCAAGGCGTCAACCTCGGCTTTATGGACGCGGCCGAACTGGTGGACGATCTGCGCCGGCTTCAGCGTCAGGGCAAAGACATTGGTCAACATCTTTATCTCCGTCGTTATGAGCGTAGCCGTAAACATAGCGCGGCGATGATGCTTGCCGGGATGCAAGGTTTTCGTGACCTATTTGCCGGCGAAAACCCGGCAAAAAAATTGCTGCGCGACATCGGACTGAAACTGGCGGATACGCTCCCCGGCGTCAAACCCCAACTGCTTCGCCAGGCTATGGGGCTAAACGACCTTCCGCAATGGCTTCTTTAAGCGTCTGACTGCACGCCAGCAAGAGTTTGAAACCCGTCACACTTTGCTTTCCCGGCTATCGCGCCGGGGGGCTTTCCTCGTTTGAAATAATCTAATTTCACCGCTTATTTCGCATTATATTTTCTAATGCCACTATTTTTGGCGAACGCGATTTTCGACATTTTTTCCGCATTTAATATTAATTTATGTTGTGGTAAATCGTATCAGCTTCCTTTTTATGACGGTTATTTAGTGTGATATTGGTTTTTTGTGCTGATGAGATTTTAGCGTTTTTTAGTCATAAGCTAATGTGATGGTAAATTCAGCCTTATGGTTTAGCGCCTGGTTCGGTGGTAAGTTCAGGAGCAAGAGAACGTTTGCGTCGGCGCAGGAAAAAGGGCGTCGATGCCAGGTTTCGTGGCGAAGATTTCCCATGAAAATGGTTGTTAGCCCCCGCTAATTCAACGAGGAAAAGATGGCCCAACAGACGCCTTTGTACGAACAACACACGCTATGCGGCGCCCGCATGGTCGATTTTCATGGCTGGATGATGCCCCTGCATTACGGCTCTCAGCTTGATGAACACCACGCTGTGCGCACCGATGCCGGGATGTTTGATGTATCGCATATGACCATTGTCGATCTTCATGGCAGCCGCACCCGGGAGTTTCTACGTTATCTGCTGGCAAACGACGTCGCGAAGCTAACGAAGACGGGTAAAGCCCTCTACTCCGGTATGCTTAACGCATCGGGCGGCGTGATTGATGACCTTATCGTCTACTACTTCACTGAAGATTTCTTCCGTCTCGTTGTTAACTCCGCCACCCGCGAAAAAGACCTCTCCTGGATTACCCAACACGCTGAACCTTATGCCATCGACATTACCGTTCGTGACGACCTGTCGCTGATTGCGGTACAGGGGCCGAATGCGCAGGAAAAAGCGGCGACTCTGTTTACTGACCAACAGCGCCATGCAGTAGAAGGTATGAAGCCGTTCTTCGGCGTTCAGGCGGGCGATCTGTTTATCGCCACCACCGGTTATACCGGCGAAGCGGGCTATGAAATCGCCATGCCGAATGAAAAAGCGGCGGATTTCTGGCGTGCGCTGGTGGAAGCGGGCGTGAAGCCGTGCGGTCTTGGCGCGCGCGACACGCTGCGTCTGGAAGCAGGCATGAACCTGTACGGTCAGGAGATGGATGAAGGTATCTCTCCGCTGGCGGCTAATATGGGATGGACTATCGCCTGGGAACCTGCTGACCGCGACTTTATTGGCCGTGAGGCGCTGGAGATGCAGCGTGAAAAAGGCCACGAACAGTTGGTCGGTCTGGTGATGACCGAGAAAGGCGTATTGCGTAATGAACTGCCGGTGCGTTTTACCGATGCGCAGGGCAATCAGCAAGAAGGCATTATCACCAGCGGGACGTTTTCCCCAACGTTGGGCTACAGCATTGCGCTGGCGCGCGTTCCGGCGGGCATCGGCGAGACGGCGATTGTACAAATTCGTAACCGTGAAATGCCGGTAAAAGTGACTAAACCTGTTTTTGTGCGTAACGGCAAAGCCGTCGCGTGATTCATCCTTTTTTGGAGATTAATTGATGAGCAACGTACCCGCAGAACTGAAATACAGCAAAGAACACGAATGGCTGCGTAAAGAAGCGGATGGCACTTACACCGTTGGCATTACTGAACACGCTCAGGAGCTGTTGGGCGATATGGTTTTTGTTGATCTGCCGGAAGTCGGCGCGACCGTAAGCGCGGGCGACGACTGCGCCGTGGCGGAGTCCGTAAAAGCGGCGTCCGACATTTATGCGCCGGTAAGCGGCGAGATCGTGGCGGTAAACGATGCGCTGAGCGACTCCCCGGAGCTGGTGAACAGCGAACCGTATGCCGGTGGCTGGATCTTTAAAATCAAAGCCAGCGATGAAAGCGAACTTGAATCGCTGCTGGATGCCACCGCGTACGAGGCATTGTTAGAAGACGAATAATGTTGTGCCGGATGGCGCTAATGCTTATCCGGCCTACTCACTGCAACGCGAATGATTTTGCGTATTCGTTTTCGCACGCGTAGGCCCGGTAAGCGTCAGCGCCACCGGGCAATTGAGTTAGAGACAATCACGATTCACTGCACGTTTCAGGAACCATCGCCCATGACACAGACGTTAAGCCAGCTTGAAAACCGCGGCGCTTTCATTGAACGCCACATCGGACCGGACGCCGCGCAGCAGCAAGAGATGCTGAATGCGGTTGGCGCCGAGTCGTTAAACGCGCTGACAGGTCAGATTGTGCCGAAAGACATTCAGCTCGCGACTCCGCCGCAGGTTGGCGAGGCGGCAACCGAATATGCCGCACTGGCGGAATTAAAAGCCATCGCCGGGCGTAACAAGCGCTTCACGTCCTATATTGGCATGGGCTACACCGCCGTGCAGCTACCGCCGGTTATCCTGCGCAACATGCTGGAAAATCCAGGCTGGTATACCGCCTACACCCCTTATCAGCCGGAAGTCTCTCAGGGGCGTCTGGAAGCGCTGCTCAACTTCCAACAGGTGACGCTGGACCTGACGGGGCTGGACATGGCTTCCGCCTCTCTGCTGGATGAAGCGACCGCCGCCGCTGAAGCGATGGCGATGGCAAAGCGCGTCAGCAAACTGAAAAATGCCAACCGTTTCTTTGTCGCCTCTGATGTCCATCCGCAAACTCTGGACGTCGTGCGTACGCGTGCCGAAACCTTTGGCTTTGACGTCATTGTAGATGACGCGGCGAAAGCACTGGATCACCAGGATGTGTTTGGCGTGCTGTTACAACAGGTAGGCACCACAGGTGAAATTCACGACTACAGCGCACTGATTACTGAGCTGAAATCCCGTAAAGTTGTGGTCAGCGTCGCCGCCGATTTTATGGCGCTGGTGCTGCTGACGGCTCCGGGCAAACAGGGCGCGGACATTGTTTTCGGCTCTGCGCAACGCTTCGGCGTACCGATGGGGTACGGTGGCCCGCACGCGGCGTTCTTTGCCGCCAAAGACGAATTTAAACGCTCCATGCCAGGCCGTATTATCGGCGTCTCAAAAGATGCGGCGGGCAATACCGCACTGCGCATGGCGATGCAGACTCGCGAACAGCATATCCGTCGTGAGAAAGCGAACTCCAACATTTGTACCTCGCAGGTACTGCTGGCTAACATCGCCAGTCTGTATGCCGTTTATCATGGTCCGGTCGGCCTGAAGCGCATCGCTAATCGTATCCACCGCCTGACGGATATTCTGGCGGCCGGTCTGCAACAGAAAGGCTTAAAGCTGCGTCATGCGCACTACTTTGACACCCTGTGTGTGGAAGTGGCTGATAAAGCTGCGGTACTGGCGCGTGCGGAAGCGGCAGAGATCAATCTGCGCAGCGATATTCATAACGCGGTGGGTATTACGCTCGATGAAACCACCACCCGTGAGAATGTGGCGCAGTTGTTCAATGTTTTGCTGGGCGACAGCCACGGTCTGAACATTGAAACACTGGATAAAGACGTGGCGCTTGATAGCCGTTCCATTCAGCAAGGTATGCTGCGTGACGATGCGATTCTGACGCATCCGGTATTTAACCGTTACCACAGCGAAACCGAGATGATGCGCTATATGCACTCGCTGGAGCGTAAAGATCTGGCGCTGAACCAGGCGATGATCCCGCTGGGTTCCTGCACCATGAAGCTGAACGCCGCCGCCGAGATGATTCCTATCACCTGGCCGGAATTCGCTGAACTGCACCCGTTCTGCCCGCCGGAACAGGCGGAAGGATATCATCAGATGATTAGCCAGCTTTCTGACTGGCTGGTGAAACTCACCGGGTACGACGCCGTCTGTATGCAGCCGAACTCCGGCGCACAGGGGGAATACGCGGGGCTGCTGGCGATTCGTCACTATCACGAAAGCCGCAACGAAGGGCATCGCGATATCTGCCTGATCCCGGCTTCTGCTCACGGCACTAACCCTGCTTCTGCACATATGGCAGGAATGCAGGTGGTGGTAGTCGCCTGTGATAAGAACGGCAACATCGACCTGGACGATCTGCGGGCCAAAGCAGAACAACATGCTGCGAACCTCTCTTGCATCATGGTGACTTATCCTTCCACCCACGGCGTCTATGAAGAAACGATCCGTGAAGTGTGTGAAGTTGTGCACCAGTTCGGCGGTCAGGTTTACCTTGACGGCGCGAACATGAACGCTCAGGTCGGCATTACCTCACCGGGCTTTATTGGCGCGGACGTTTCGCATCTTAACCTGCATAAAACTTTCTGCATTCCGCACGGCGGCGGTGGCCCAGGCATGGGACCGATCGGCGTGAAAGCGCATCTGGCACCATTCGTACCGGGTCATAGCGTGGTGCAAATTGAAGGGATGCTCACCCGTCAGGGCGCGGTGTCTGCGGCGCCGTTCGGCAGCGCCTCCATTTTGCCGATTAGTTGGATGTACATCCGCATGATGGGCGCAGAAGGCCTGAAGCAGGCAAGTCAGGTAGCGATTCTTAACGCTAACTACATTGCCAGCCGTCTGAAAGACGCGTACCCGGTACTGTATACTGGTCGCGATGGCCGTGTGGCGCACGAATGTATTCTTGATATTCGCCCATTGAAAGAAGAAACCGGCATCAGCGAGCTGGATATTGCCAAGCGTCTGATCGACTACGGTTTCCATGCGCCAACCATGTCGTTCCCGGTGGCGGGCACGCTGATGGTAGAGCCGACGGAATCTGAAGGTAAGGCTGAGCTGGATCGCTTTATCGATGCGATGCTGGCTATTCGCGCAGAGATTGACCAGGTGAAAGCGGGTGTCTGGCCGCTGGAAGATAACCCGCTGGTGAACGCGCCGCACATTCAGAGCGAACTGGTCGCCGAGTGGGCGCATCCGTACAGCCGTGAAGTTGCCGTATTCCCGGCAGGCGTGGCAGACAAATACTGGCCGACGGTGAAACGTCTGGATGATGTTTATGGCGACCGTAACCTGTTCTGCTCCTGCGTACCGATTAGCGACTACCAGTAATTTACTGATTCGACTGTTTTCTAAAGGCGCTTCGGCGCCTTTTCAGCTTGTTAATAAAGTGCGCTTTGTTTATGTCGGATGCAGTGTGAGTGCCTTATTCAGGCTACAAAGTGTTACTAATTCAATATATTACACTAAATCGTTGGCTCCTGTCAGGCAACCTGGCGTTTGTATCAGTGTATTAGCCAGAATTAAATTACCGGTTTTTTAGAGTCTAATGATTCATTGTGCATCATTTTTACCTTGCTGTTATTTAATCAAAACAACACAGTATATTTACATGTGGTTACAAATAGTTTCTCTCCGGAATCGTTATTTACCTCTCAATATAGTTACAAAAATTTCCGTATATTAAATTCATCAAGTTATTAATTTAAATTATAAATTAAAAATAAACATAAATAACGTAAATATTTATTAACTTAGCGCTTTGTTTTTTATACCTGGAGGGAATAATGAAACGATTTATATTTCTGCCATTAATGACATATTTTCTATTAATGAATGCAATGGCAGCTAACGGAGAAAATAATCCCAGTAATCTATTAGGTGCACCAGTTAATACCGCTATTTCTGGTGGTTCAGTATTGCCGGAAGGAAAGTTATTAACCGCCGTGAATAGCTCATTTCGCGATAAAGATCATCAAATCGAGGGGCACGGAAGTCCGGATGTTTACTCCCAGATATGGTTATTGAAGATTCGTTACGGTTTGACCGACAGACTGGAATTATCAACAGTGGGTTCCTATATCAATAACAAACGAGACAATCTGTCTCCTGAGCACATAGAGGGAATGGGCGACCAATCGGTGGGGGTCAATTATGCTTTAATGAGCCAGCGAAGAGGTGATCCGTTTTGGGTTACGGTAGGTGGGGCAGTATTACTACCCACCGGGCAAGATGGAGATAATCATTTGCCTGGGAATAGCGCCTGGGGAGGAAGAGTAACACTCACTTTAACAAAATTATTTACTCCTAACATTAAAGGGGATATGGGTTTTGTATATCAGGGACCATTTGAGCGCGGTAACCAGGACGTGAAACGAGGTAACGAATTCCAGTGGAATACCCAGGTGCGGTATATGTTTAGCGATTTACCGCTGGATCTTGGTCTGGAAAGTGCCTACAGCAATAATGCCTCTGGAACGAAAAAACTGTCTAATGGCAGCGTAATTAATAACCATTCTGGAACTACCGAATGGGTTGTTGGTCCGTCATTTAATATTGCCGTCGATTCACTGAAATTATGGTTTGGTGCCGGAGCCTTCTTCCCGGTAATGCAGGAAGCGAAGTCGCCAACCAAAATGGAAGATGTACGCTGGGAATTTAAAATAGGTAAGACCTGGTAAGACTCGTTCAAAGTGTTACCCGCCGACTGGCGGGTAACGTGCAGGGGTTAAAGCTTCTCGCCGTTGCTGGCAATCACCTCTTTGTACCAGTTGAAGCTTTTCTTACGCGAACGCGACATATCGCCCGTACCGTCATCGTGCTTGTTCACGTAGATGAAGCCGTAGCGCTTGCTGTACTGACCGGTGGTGAACGACACGCAGTCGATGCAGCCCCACGGCGTGTAGCCCATCAGGTCGACACCATCGTAAGTCACCGCTTTTTTCATCTCTTCAATATGGGCGCGCAGGTAGTCAATTCGGTAGTCGTCGTTGATGCTGCCATCTTCTTCTACTTTGTCGTAAGCACCAAAACCGTTTTCGACAATAAACAGCGGCTTTTGATAGCGTTCGTACAGTTCACACAATGAATAACGCAGGCCCACCGGGTCAATCTGCCAGCCCCAGTCAGATGCTTTAACATAGGGGTTCGGTACGCTGCCTTCAAAACCGGAAATCGCATCGCCGCTACCGCCTTCGGCTTTGACCGCGTTGGTCATGTAATAACTGAAACCAAGATAATCGCAGGTGCCTTCGCGCAGCACTTCAAGATCGCCATCGTCCATTTTGATGTTAAATCCGCGGCGCTTCCACTCGTTCAACACATAGGACGGGTAATAGCCGCGCAGCTGCACATCGGTAAAGACGTAGCGTTCACGCATCGATTCCTGAGCAAACATCACATCTTCTGGTTTACAGGAGAAAGGATACAGCGCGACCATCGCCAGCATACAGCCAACTTTCATCTGTGGATTAATACGACGTGCCGCTTTTACCGCCAGCGCGCTGGCGACAAACTGATGATGTAAGACCTGATACATGGTTTCTTCTGGATTCTCATGCTCGGTATACACTACGCCGGAACAGCAGTAGCCAAACAGCGGCGCGCGCCAGTTTCGCTGGTTGTTAATTTCGTTGAAGGTCATCCAGTATTTGACCTTATGTTTGTAGCGTTCAAACACGACTTCAGCAAAACGGACAAAGAAATCAACGACCTTACGATTGGTCCAGCCGCCGTAGTGCTGTACCAGATGTAATGGCATTTCAAAGTGAGAAAGGGTAATGACCGGTTCGATGTTGTATTTGAGTAACTCATCAAACATGTCGTCGTAGAATTTCAGACCGGCCTCGTTTGGCTGGGATTCGTCGCCATTCGGGAAGATACGCGTCCAGGCAATAGAGGTACGGAAGCATTTGAACCCCATTTCGGCGAAAAGACGGATGTCTTCTTTGTAATGTCCGTAAAAATCCACCGCCTCGTGGTTCGGATAGTATTTGCCAGCAACGACATTCTGGGTGATTTCGCGTGGCACGCCGTGTGCGCCGCCGGTTAGCACGTCGCAGATGCTGGGGCCTTTACCGTCTTTATTCCAGCCGCCTTCAACCTGGTGTGCGGCAACCGCGCCGCCCCATAAAAAATCTTTTGGCAGGGTGAGTTTTCTCATTGTTGCATAATCTCAATTTATTTAGTCTGTTATCATTCATTCTGCACCAAATGGCATGTAAAGCGTACGCAAAATTCCAGGATGCTCGCGTGTCGGGACAAGAACACATTCAGATCGTAACATCCACTTCAAGGGGCCATATTCAGGGGATAACCACATGCAGCCAAACGACATTACTTTCTTTCAACGTTTCCAGAATGACATTCTGGCAGGGCGTAAAACCATCACTATTCGTGATGCCTCCGAGTCCCACTTTAAAGCAGGCGATGTGCTACGCGTGGGACGGTTCGAAGATGATGGCTATTTTTGCACAATCGAAGTGACAGGAACGTCAACTGTGACGCTGGATACGCTGAACGAAAAACATGCGCAACAGGAAAATATGTCGCTTGATGAGCTGAAACGGGTCATTGCTGAAATCTATCCCAACCAGACGCAATTTTATGTGATTGATTTTAAATGCCTTTGATAAATATGAACGCGTGTTAGTTGAGTTTCTGTGGTTAAGTTATTGAATAAGAAAGAAAATTTAATTTTGCGAATTTATTTTAGCTAACATGTGTTCACTGGAACCATTCTCAGTTACGCTAGAGGCGCAGTTCATCGTTATGAACGTTTCTCCGGAGTAAGTTATGGTGCAAAAACCATTAATGACGCAGGGATATTCGCTGGCTGAGGAAATCGCCAACAGTATTAGCCACGGCATTGGATTGGTATTTGGTATTGTCGGCCTGGTGCTGTTGTTGGTTCAGGCGGTAGAGGCGAATGCTGGTATGACGGCTATTGCCAGCTACAGTTTATATGGCGGGAGCATGATCCTGCTTTTTCTTGCCTCAACGCTTTATCATGCCATTCCTCATCAGCGGGCAAAAATCTGGTTAAAGAAATTTGATCACTGCGCTATCTATCTGCTCATTGCCGGAACCTATACGCCATTTCTGCTGGTAGGTCTGGATTCGCCGCTGGCGCGCGGACTAATGATTGTGATCTGGAGCCTGGCGCTATTCGGTATCCTCTTCAAGTTGACGATTGCGCACCGATTTAAAGTGCTCTCACTGGTTACGTATCTGGCAATGGGCTGGCTGTCGTTGATAGTGGTTTATCAGTTGGCGATTAAGCTGGCGATAGGCGGCGTGACGCTGCTGGCGGTAGGTGGCGTCGTTTACTCACTGGGCGTAATTTTCTATGTTTGCAAACGCATACCTTATAACCACGCCATCTGGCATGGCTTTGTGCTGGGTGGCAGCGTGTGCCATTTCCTGGCCATCTATTTGTATGTGGGACAGGCGTAATTCCCGGATGCCCGTGCCGGATGGCGGCGCTGTCGCACCTTATCCGGTCTACGAGAACAGCGCGTGCGAGCCTGATGGCGTTGCGCTATCAGGCTATCCGGCTTTTAACGTGATATCACTCTTCCAGCGAGTAGGGCAGCGGGACGATATGCAGGGTGTTGGCATCGTCGCGAACGCGGAAGACGCTTTCGGCTTCTAAATCGTTATTCATGACGGCCTGAACCAGTAACTGACCATCGTCCAACTGCGTCGCCGCCAGAATAGCGCCGGTACGACGCCAGTTCTCGCCCATCTGTAGCTCCAGATCTTCTCCTGCTTCCGGTACCCGGCTGGCTTTGCCCGCCAGCAACCAAAGCGCGCGTTTATTGGCGCCGCGGAATTTTGCCCGTGCGACCATCTCCTGTCCGGTGTAGCAGCCTTTCTTGAAGCTGATGCCGCCCAGCGCCTGTAGGTTAGTCGCCTGGGGGATAAACTGACCGCTGTTCGCCGCGTCAATCACCGGAATGCCTGCTTCAATATCCAATGCCAGCCACTGTTGACTGTTATTCAGTTCGGCTTCGCCATGCAACTTCTCCGTTAACATGTTGGCCGTCGCGACATCGGTGACAAGCAGGAATCGTTCCGCAGGATGTTCAAACCATAGCAGCGTGGAGGCGCCGTCTCTGACCACCTGATTTTCGCTATTGGGCAGTTCGCTAAAGACATTAGCCAGCGCCGCGCGGGCCTGAAAACCTGCCACGCCAAGCAATACGCGTTCGTCATCCGGTGCGATGACCACTTTGGAAAATACGGCGTACTTTTTCAGCTCCGTTAATTGCGCTTCACGCACGCTACGGCGTTCAATCCAGGCGAAACCGTCGCGCTCACGGAACAGGCGCAGAGTGCTCCACATCTTACCTTTAGCATCGCAGTGGGCGGCGAGAAGGTGTTGCTGTTCAGTCATCTGGCTTACGTCAGCGGTGACCTGCCCCTGAATATACTTTTCACTGTCTACGCCGGTAATGGACGACAGCGCCCAGTCGTCAAGCGCGATCAGCGTCAGCGGCAGGCGGGCTGACGATGAAGGATGACGTGGTGGAAAGGAGATAAAAGCCATAAATAATGTCCTGGTTAGCTGCAACAATAATGGTTAATGGTAAAAGAGCCATCGGTCATTGCAAGTGCTTTAAATAGCCCATTGAGAGCGGATTGATCGTTTTGCGAGGCGGTATCCAAAACGGATGAACATATTGATTCCCAGCCTTTTATTTCGCGATCGCGTTCCAGATTACTGAGATTCCCGTAAAACAACGCCAAAAACACGTTACAATAGCCCGGTACTTCATTTTCGCGAGGCAGGAAGAACATGGATATTCACAATAAAGCACGTATTCACTGGGCATGTCGTCGCGGTATGCGCGAACTTGATATTTCCATCATGCCGTTTTTTGAACATGAGTACGATAGTTTAAGTGATGAAGAAAAGCGTATTTTTGTCCGTTTGTTGCAGAGTGATGACCCGGATTTATTTAACTGGTTAATGAATCACGGTAAACCGGCTGACGCTGAACTGGAGCAGATGGTTCGACTCATTCAGACACGGAATCGGGAACGTGGTCCTGTGGCAATCTGATTTACGCGTCTCATGGCGCGCTCAGTGGATCTCATTGCTCATTCATGGGCTGGTTGCCGCGGTGATTTTATTGATGCCCTGGCCGCTGAGTTATACCCCGTTATGGATGATACTACTGTCGCTGGTCGTGTTTGACTGTGTACGTAGCCAGCGCAGGATTAATACCTGCCAGGGAGAGATCAAGCTACTCATGGACGGGCGCTTACGCTGGCAGGGGCAGGACTGGACGCTCTTGCGTCCGCCCTGGTTACTGAAGAGCGGGATGGTGTTGCGTTTACGCGCAGAGTCTGGACGTCATCAGCATTTATGGCTGGCGGCGGATAGCATGGAAGAAGCGGAATGGCGTGAGTTGCGTCGGATACTGTTACAGCAGCCGATATCAGGCCAACACTGACGGAACGGCGCAAACGCGGTTCCGTCGAGAGGGAAATACAGCGAGTAAGGCTTCAGGCGTAGTGTTCGGCCATTTCGCCGAGAATTTGTTCACACCAGGTCTGTATACGCTCATCGCTGAGATCGTACTGGTTCGTTTCATCCAGCGCCAGGCCGACAAACAGTTGCCCATCCGCAATGACCGGTTTATTGCTGGTAAATTCGTAGCCTTCTGTGGGCCAGTAGCCGACAAATTTAACGCCTTTGAGGGCAAGTTTGTCATGCAACATACCCAGCGCATCCAGGAACCACTCACCGTAGCCGAGCTGGTCGCCCATACCGTAAAGCGCAACGATTTTGCCTTCCAGATTGAGATCGTCCAGTTGCTCCCAGACGGCTTCCCAGTCCTCCTGAATTTCGCCAAAATCCCAGGTGGGGATGCCTAAAATGAGCACGTCGTACTGCTCCATTAAGGCGGGGGCGTCATCCTTGAGGTTATGTAATGTCACCAGCTCCGGGCCGAGGATATCGCGAATTTTCTCTGCGGCCATCTCGGTGTAGCACGTGCTGGAACCGTAAAAAAGACCCATGTTCATTACGTTACATCTCGATTCTGCTATAGCGTTGCGGGTAGTGTAACAGAATCGCTGCATTCACGGCACAATGAGGCATAATGCACCCAAAGTCAGCGTGAAGTGGGGAGCGCGAATGGAACAGGATTTAGCGCGTATTGAGCAGTTTCTGGATGCCCTGTGGCTGGAACGAAATCTGGCGGAAAATACATTAAGCGCGTATCGTCGCGATTTATCGATGGTCGTTGCGTGGTTGCATCATCGCGGAAAAACGCTTGCGACGGCGCAGGCTGATGATTTACAAACGCTGCTGGCTGAACGGGTGGAGGGCGGATACAAAGCGACCAGCTCCGCACGCCTGTTAAGCGCTATGCGGCGCTTCTTCCAGCATCTGTACCGTGAAAAGTATCGTGAGGATGATCCGAGCGCGCAGTTGGCCTCGCCTAAGCTTCCGCAGCGTTTACCGAAAGACCTTAGCGAGGCGCAGGTTGAGCGGCTCTTGCAGGCGCCGCTTATTGATCAACCTTTGGAGTTGCGCGATAAAGCTATGCTGGAAGTGCTGTATGCCACCGGTTTGCGCGTGTCGGAACTGGTGGGGCTGACAATGAGCGATATCAGTCTGCGGCAGGGCGTGGTGCGGGTTATCGGTAAAGGCAATAAAGAGCGGTTGGTGCCGTTAGGCGAAGAGGCGGTATATTGGCTGGAAACGTATCTGGAGCATGGGCGTCCCTGGTTACTCAATGGCGTATCGATTGACGTATTGTTCCCCAGCCAGCGTGCGCAGCAGATGACGCGGCAGACCTTCTGGCACCGTATTAAACATTATGCGGTACTGGCTGGAATCGATAGCGAAAAACTATCGCCGCATGTTTTACGTCACGCTTTCGCCACGCATTTGCTGAATCACGGCGCCGACTTGCGCGTTGTACAAATGCTACTTGGGCATAGCGATCTTTCGACGACACAAATTTATACGCATGTCGCAACGGAGCGTTTGCGTCAACTTCATCAACAGCACCATCCGCGGGCATGAGTGCTGACAGGAAAGGATAGTTTATGAAAAAGCGTTTTATGATGTTCACTTTACTGGCGGCGGCGTTTTCAGGCGTGGCCCATGCGGATGATGCGGCTATCCGTCAGTCGCTGGCTAAGCTGGGCGTTCAGAGTACGGAAATTCAGCCCTCGCCAGTGGCAGGGATGAAAACCGTCCTCACTCACAGCGGCGTACTGTACGTCACTGATGACGGCAAACATATTATTCAAGGGCCGATGTATGACGTAAGCGGCGCGCATCCGGTAAACGTGACGAACAAACTGCTGATGAGCCAGCTAAATGCGCTGGAAAAAGAGATGATCGTCTATAAAGCGCCGGATGAGAAACATGTCATTACTGTTTTTACCGATATCACCTGCGGCTATTGTCATAAGCTACATGAAGAGATGAAAGATTATAACGCGCTGGGGATCACGGTACGTTATCTGGCCTTCCCGCGCCAGGGGCTGGAAAGCCAGGCGGAGCAGGATATGAAATCTATCTGGTGCGCCAAAGACAAAAACAAAGCGTTTGATGACGCCATGGCAGGTAAGGGCGTGAAACCGGCAAGCTGTGACGTGAACATTGCTGATCATTATGCGTTGGGCGTGCAGTTGGGCGTTAGCGGTACGCCAGCCATTGTATTGAGTAACGGCTATGTGGTGCCTGGCTATCAGGGACCGAAAGAGATGAAAGCGTTTCTTGATGAGCATCAAAAACAGACCAGTGGTAAATAATACGCGTGAAACAACAGAGACAACTTCGTCGGCGTGAGGCTGATGAGACGGCGGAACTCCCCGCCGATCTTCCTCCATTACTACGACGTTTATATGCCAGCCGGGGCGTTCGTAGCGCCCGCGAACTGGAGCGCAGCGTGAAAGGAATGCTGCCCTGGCAACAGCTTAGCGGCATAGATAACGCGGTGGAGATCCTCTACAACGCCTTTCGCGAAGGTATCCGCATTATTGTTGTTGGCGATTTTGACGCCGACGGCGCGACCAGTACTGCGCTAAGCGTATTGGGAATGCGTGCGTTGGGATGTGACAACATCAGTTATCTGGTGCCTAATCGCTTTGAAGACGGCTACGGTTTAAGCCCGGAAGTGGTCGATCAGGCGAAGGCGCGCGGCGCGCAGCTTCTCGTCACCGTAGATAACGGCATCTCATCCCACGCCGGCGTAGCGCATGCAAAGACGTTGGGGATTCCGGTGATCGTGACCGATCACCACCTGCCTGGCGACACGTTGCCGGATGCCGAAGCGATTATTAATCCCAATCTGCGCGACTGCGAATTCCCGTCTAAGTCGCTGGCGGGCGTCGGCGTGGCGTTTTACCTGATGCTGGCGTTGCGAACATTTTTGCGCGACAAAGGATGGTTCGACGAGCGCAACATCGCGCCGCCGAATCTGGCGGAGCTGCTGGATTTAGTGGCGTTGGGAACGGTAGCAGACGTTGTGCCGCTGGACGCTAACAACCGTATTCTGACCTGGCAAGGGCTAAGTCGTATTCGTGCCGGGAAATGCCGCCCGGGAATTAAAGCGTTGCTGGAGATATCGAATCGCGATCCGCAGCAGCTTGCCGCCAGTGATTTAGGCTTCGCGTTGGGGCCTCGCCTGAATGCCGCCGGCAGGCTGGATGATATGTCCGTTGGCGTGGCGTTACTGTTATGCGATAACCTCGGCGAAGCGCGTGTTCTGGCCAGCGAGCTGGATGCGCTTAACCAGACGCGCAAAGAAATAGAGCAGGGGATGCAGGCGGAAGCGCTTATCCTGTGTGAAAAGCTTGAGCGCAGTAGTGAAACGCTGCCGGGCGGTCTGGCGATGTATCATCCTGAATGGCATCAGGGCGTGGTCGGAATTCTGGCGTCGCGCATTAAAGAGCGTTTTCACCGCCCGGTGATTGCCTTTGCGCCTGCGGGCGACGGCACGCTAAAAGGCTCAGGCCGATCGATTCAGGGGCTGCATATGCGCGATGCGCTGGAAAGGCTGGATACGCTTTACCCTGATCTGATGATCAAGTTCGGCGGTCATGCGATGGCGGCGGGATTGTCGCTGGAAGAGCATAAATTCGAGCAGTTTCAGCAACGTTTTGGCGAGCTGGTAACGGAATGGCTCGATCCTGCCCTGTTGCAAGGCGAGGTGATCTCCGATGGTCCATTAAGCGCGGCGGAGATGTCTATGGAAGTGGCGCAACTGTTGCGGGATGCCGGACCGTGGGGGCAAATGTTCCCGGAGCCGTTATTCGATGGTCGTTTCCGTCTGCTACAACAGCGTCTGGTGGGCGAGCGCCACCTTAAGGTGATGGTGGAGCCCGTCGGTGGCGGCCCGCTGTTGGATGGCATCGCATTTAATATTGATACGACCTGTTGGCCGGATAACGGCGTGCGGGAGGTAGAACTGGCTTATAAACTGGACATTAACGAGTTTCGCGGCAACCGTAGTTTACAGATTATTATCGATGATATTTGGCCGCTATGATCGGGGCGATTTAACAACACTTTCGCTGTAATTAAGGGGCGAAATCCGCTAATATTTCGCCCTTATAACCGCATTTTGACAAGTCAAATAAAAGAAATCAGACCATGTTTGAAATTAACCCGGTGAATAACCGCATTCAGGACCTCACGGAACGCACCAACGTTCTTAGGGGGTATCTTTGACTACGATGCTAAGAAAGAGCGTCTGGAAGAAGTAAACGCCGAGCTGGAACAGCCGGATGTCTGGAACGAACCTGAGCGCGCGCAGGCGCTGGGAAAAGAGCGTTCATCGCTCGAAGCGATCGTCGATACGCTTGATCAAATGACTCAGGGGCTGGACGACGTTTCCGGGCTGCTGGAACTGGCGGTAGAAGCTGACGACGAAGAGACGTTTAACGAAGCCGTCGCGGAACTGAATACGCTGGAAGAGAAACTGGCGCAGTTGGAATTCCGTCGGATGTTCTCCGGCGAGTACGATAGCGCCGATTGCTATCTCGATATTCAGGCCGGTTCCGGTGGTACTGAAGCGCAGGACTGGGCCAGCATGTTGCTGCGTATGTATCTGCGTTGGGCGGAAGCGCGCGGCTTCAAGACGGAAGTCATTGAAGAGTCGGAAGGGGAAGTCGCTGGCATTAAGTCCGCGACTATCAAAATCTCCGGCGAATATGCCTATGGCTGGCTGCGCACTGAAACCGGCGTACATCGTCTGGTGCGTAAAAGTCCGTTCGACTCCGGCGGTCGCCGTCATACCTCGTTTAGCTCCGCGTTTGTGTATCCGGAAGTGGACGACGATATCGATATCGACATTAACCCGGCGGATCTGCGTATCGACGTCTATCGTGCGTCTGGCGCAGGCGGTCAGCACGTTAACCGTACGGAATCCGCAGTGCGTATCACCCATATTCCCACCGGGATTGTGACGCAGTGCCAGAACGACCGTTCGCAGCACAAAAACAAAGACCAGGCCATGAAGCAGATGAAAGCGAAGCTTTATGAACTGGAGATGCAGAAAAAGAACGCTGAAAAACAGGCGATGGAAGACACTAAGTCCGATATCGGCTGGGGAAGCCAGATTCGTTCCTATGTCCTGGACGATTCCCGCATTAAAGACCTGCGTACTGGGGTGGAAACCCGCAATACACAGGCGGTACTGGACGGTAGTCTGGATCAATTTATCGAAGCAAGTTTGAAAGCAGGGCTATGAGGAATCAACATGTCTGAACAAAACGCACAGGGCGCTGACGAGGTAGTCGATCTTAACAATGAAATGAAGGCACGTCGCGAGAAGCTGGCTGCACTGCGTGAGCAGGGTATCCCGTTCCCGAACGATTTCCGTCGTGACCGTACCTCAGACCAACTGCACGCAGAGTTTGACGCGAAAGAAGCTGAAGAACTGGAAGCGCTGAATATTGAAGTGTCCGTCGCGGGCCGTATGATGACTCGCCGTATTATGGGTAAAGCCTCTTTTGTTACCCTGCAAGACGTAGGCGGCCGCATTCAGCTGTATGTGGCGCGCGATGATCTGCCGGAAGGCGTTTACAACGAGCAGTTCAAGAAGTGGGATCTTGGCGATATCCTCGGCGCGAAAGGTAAGCTGTTCAAAACCAAAACCGGCGAGCTGTCTATCCACTGCACCGAACTGCGCCTGCTGACGAAAGCGCTGCGTCCGTTGCCGGATAAATTCCACGGCCTGCAGGACCAGGAAGCGCGCTATCGCCAGCGTTATCTGGATCTCATCTCTAACGATGAATCCCGTAACACCTTCAAAACCCGTTCGAAGATCCTGGCCGGTATTCGCCAGTTTATGGTTGCTCGCGGCTTTATGGAAGTCGAAACGCCGATGATGCAGGTGATCCCAGGCGGCGCGTCTGCCCGTCCGTTTATCACCCATCACAACGCGCTGGATCTGGACATGTACCTGCGTATTGCGCCGGAACTGTACCTCAAGCGTCTGGTGGTTGGCGGCTTCGAACGCGTATTCGAAATTAACCGTAACTTCCGTAACGAAGGCATCTCCGTGCGCCATAATCCTGAGTTCACCATGATGGAACTCTATATGGCGTATGCGGACTACAAAGACCTGATCGAACTGACGGAGTCTCTGTTCCGTACGCTGGCGCAGGATGTTCTGGGCACCACCCAGGTTCCGTACGGTGATGAAGTGTTTGACTTCGGTAAGCCGTTCGAAAAACTGACCATGCGTGAAGCGATCAAGAAATATCGTCCGGAAACGGATATGGCTGATCTGGACAACTTCGACTCCGCGAAGGCGATTGCTGAAAGCATCGGCATTCACGTCGAGAAGAGCTGGGGTCTGGGCCGTATCGTCACCGAGATCTTTGACGAAGTCGCTGAAGCGCATCTGATTCAGCCGACCTTCATCACCGAATATCCGGCTGAAGTGTCTCCGCTGGCGCGTCGTAATGATGTGAACCCGGAAATCACTGACCGCTTCGAGTTCTTTATCGGCGGTCGTGAAATCGGTAATGGCTTTAGCGAGTTGAACGATGCGGAAGACCAGGCGCAGCGTTTCCTGGATCAGGTTAATGCAAAAGCGGCGGGCGACGACGAAGCCATGTTCTACGACGAAGACTACGTGACGGCGCTGGAACACGGTTTACCGCCGACAGCAGGTCTGGGAATTGGTATCGACCGTATGGTGATGCTGTTTACTAACAGCCACACGATTCGCGACGTTATTCTGTTCCCGGCGATGCGTCCGGTGAAATAAGATGTAAATTGCCGGATGGGGCATTAGCCGCCATCCGGCATCTCTTCGTTCAGGCGTAGCGCCATCAGGCAATTTTTAACGCTGGCAGTAATTGAGCAGTCGTTCACGCGCTTGTTCGTCTGACGCTTGCATGACCATCCACGGGCTAAATGCCCACGGCGTAGCGAGAAGGCTTTTCCATACGCTTTTAAATTCGCTCCACTGATAGTCCATCACCTCTTCGCTGTTAACCTGTAACACACTGGTTGCCCGCGCGGCAAATACCGGACAGACTTCATTTTCCACAATACCGTTTGGATCTGTTGCCCGATAGCTGAAGTGCGGATAGACGGGGGTGAGATCGGTAATTTCCACGCCGAGTTCGAACCGACAACGGCGGATGATCGCCTCTTCGGTGGTTTCGCCTTGTTGCGGATGACCGCAAACCGAATTCGTCCACACGCCTGGCCAGGCTTTTTTGCTCAGCGACCGTCGTGTTACCAACAACTGACCATCTTCGTTAAATAGCCAGCAGGAGAAAGCCAGATGCAAAGGCGTATTAAGCGTATGAGCCGCATACTTTTCCAGTGTGCCGGAAGGCTTATCCTGCTCATCCAATAAAACGACATGTTCCTCAGTCATGAAAGCTCCTGAAAATTAAAATGACCCGGCAGCATGGCCAGGCCATATACTCAGACGATCAGCGTAGCGCATAACAGAAAGAAAGGCATTACCAAAACAGGCCCTGACAGAACGCAGACGAGCGCCATTGTGCCGTGAGTCGATATTATGCTGGCATATCGGATATTCGCGGCATCATCATCCACGCGGTCCCTTTCCGGCGTCAATGGATTGGGCATACGGCATTTGGCTGCTATCATAAGGCGTCTGTCAATAGAGTGAGGAATGGTTTTGAGCGCAGGACGCCTGAACAAAAATAGCCTGGGTATTGCGGTGCTGTTATGCACAGGGCTGCTGCTGGCGGGGTGTTCCAGTAATTCCGGCTCAGGAACGTATTCCGGCTCCGTCTATACCGTTAAGCGCGGCGATACGTTGTATCGTATATCGCGCGCTACGGGAACCAGCGTGAAAGAACTGGCCCGACTGAATGGCATTTCTCCGCCTTATACTATTGAGGTGGGGCAGCGAATTAAAGTGCGCGGCAGCGCAAAGAGTAGCAGTTCAACACGCAAAACCAGCAATAAAACAGCAACAAAAACTGCCGCGGTCAGACCGTCATCTTCGGTGCCAAAATCCTCCTGGCCGCCGGTGGGGCAGCGCTGTTGGGTATGGCCTGCCAACGGTAAAGTGATTTTACCTTATTCCACCGCAGAGGGCGGAAATAAGGGCATCGATATTGCGGGCGCGCGCGGAACGCCTGTTTATGCGGCGGGAGCGGGTAAAGTTGTCTATGTCGGGAACCAGCTGCGCGGTTACGGCAATCTCATCATGATTAAGCACAATGAAGATTACATTACGGCTTACGCTCATAATGACACCATGCTGGTTAATAATGGACAAAGCGTTAAAGCGGGGCAAAAAATCGCTACGATGGGCAGCACGGATGCCGCATCCGTAAGACTACACTTCCAGATTCGCTACCGGGCGACGGCCATCGATCCGCTGCGTTATCTGCCGCCACAGGGGAGTAAACCGAAGTGCTGACGGCGAATTAATCGCCAGTCAGTCAGTAAGTCTCTTGCCAACCAGAGCGTAAGGTTTATAATGCCTTACGCATCTCAAAGCGGGCGTAGTTCAATGGTAGAACGAGAGCTTCCCAAGCTCTATACGAGGGTTCGATTCCCTTCGCCCGCTCCAGACAAATATCTTCTAGTATTTACTAAATCCACGAATTTACAGCAATTTTCCGTGTCGGCCCCACAGTACACAGGGTTTCAATACCTATGTCGGACGGCTATTATCAGCTGGCGACTCCGGTAATGACTTTATCATTCAGCCCGCAGCACAACGATGCCCGGTCTGGAATGCATGTATTCCATAAACGGTGTGTCCACCACTTTTCTGTTTGCGGCCAATGAGGAGGCGTTCCTGAACCACACCTGTTCATCATGGCGAACTACGATACCCACATGTGAAACGTCCAGCCCGTCAAGCGGGGAGTAGACACCGATATAATCCCCGTTTTTTAGGTGGTTCATGACCTGCTGGTTGATGGCTCTTCCGGGAATGTAATTTATTTTACGAGGATGGATGCCCAGACCAGGAATGTACTCGCCGCCATCAGGTTTATGGTTAAGCTGCTTGTCAACAACGACATAATCAGGGCTGATATCCGGCGTTACATCCCGTGCATTACGCGGTGCTGCGGCGAACCAGTCAGAGAAGAAGTGCCGGCGGCTGAGATAAGCAACTTTGCCCGCGGCGTAGCGAGTCCTGGCAAGATTATGCAGAAACGATTTCTGATTATCGCTGCGGGCCAGGGCTTCAACGTAATCAGCCAGGGTAAAGCAGTCCACTCCGTTGAAATTCGCTACAAGGACTTCGGGGGTGCCGGGCCCACCGATGAGCGTATCCGCCTGATAAGGTGTTCCGAGAAAAGCAGACGATACGCGGCTGATAACTTCTCCATGGTTTTCGCCTTTATAAGGAATGACATCCGACTGGATAATCCGGCTTACTTTTTCTGCCGTAACGCTGTCCATGCTGGTCTGATATTTTTCTGTGCCAGGGACGGCACAGGCCGTCAGATGCGCCGACATAAGCAAAATTGTCCATGTATTTACCTTCATTATCATCTCCGGAAAGGTTCAAATCCCTTTTTTACCTTTACCGGAAATGGTTGTGATGGATACAGAAAAACGCCAGAGGTTGATTACAGGTTGAGTAATATGAACGCTGATGATGATAAATGTGAAGATCATCATATGACTTTATTCGCCGTTGTTTTTTGCCTGATCGTCAAAGCCAACATGCCCCTTCAGGCTGGCGATACATACCGGTCAAATCCGTGCCGAACTGGCCCGCAAGGGAACACCTGTCGGGCCTTATGACCAGATGATTGCTGGCCATGCCGGTAGCCGCGGACTGGTCGTCGTCACAAACAATCTCCGCGAATTTGAACGCATTCCGGGTATCCGAATCGAAGACTGGTGCTAATTTCTGCATCAGATGTTATCCCCGGATTCAAACTCTTTTCCGGATTTAGTGGCACAGTCAATTTGGTTACCTGCTTAATGGTGGTTTGCATCACATTTTTAGCTGGTGGTATTTTTTTATGTTGACTGGAGATATCTGCCAACAGCATAACTTTTACGGCCAGATAATAAATAAAAGAGTACCAAAATGTCGTATTCTGACATGTTTACGAAGGGAGTACCGCTCCCTTCTTTTTTTGTTTCCTGGATACTCACTGAACAATGCCGTTACTGCCCGATAACTGCCGCCCCCCCTCACCATAGCCGTTTCCTGCAACTAAGTCACAGACGTTGATTTACCAGGCCGATATGCCTTCTTTCCCGTTATATACCCTTCATACTTCAAGTGGCTTATGTGTTGGCTACGGATTACTCAGTCCATCCATGGGCCTCGCCCTGACGGGCCGTCGCACGCGACGTTCAAATCTGCTCCCGGCAGATTTGTCGCTCACCCCAGTCACATAGTTATCTATGCTCCTGGGGACTCACTCCCTTGCCGCCTTTAAGCAACTCAAATTATTTTGGGTATATATCAGTGAACTTCTATTTTTGTCAGTTTTTATTTTTCAGTTTATTTATTATTAAATGCTGTTTCTGGCCTGGATATATTTTCGTGAATAGCCTCCCGACAGCCGCAGACAAAGATATTTGCTGGCGTAACAGTGCTCATAATTTAAAAGATTTATTTATAGTTTGTTATCACGGAAAGATTTTAACTTAATACATGCCAGTAAGGCATCAGGTAAAAATAACCGGAGAGAAGAAGATGAACAAAATGCTATTAGCCGGAAGTGCCGGTATTGTTCTGCTGTCTGCTGCAGCCAGTCCGGTATGGGCAGACGATAATGCCAGTACATTTTCGCTTGGATACGCCCAGTCCCATACTAATCACGCCGGGACGTTGCGTGGGGTTCGGCTGGCAAACAACTATGAAATGTCACCGGACTGGGGGCTGACAACCTCATTTGCCTGGCTAAATGGAAGCCAGCGCTATTCCGATGAAAGCAGTAATGGTCGTGTAACAACTCGTTATTACTCCCTGCTTGCAGGCCCCTCATGGAAAATAAATAACCAGTTAAGTCTGTATAGTCAAGTGGGCCCCGTATTATTGCATCAGCGTGATCACGGAATAAATGAGTCTGACAGTAAGGTCGGATATGGTTATTCTGCAGGCGTGGCTTATACCCCGGTCAGTAATGTCGCTATAAATCTGGGTTATGAGGGTGCGGATTTTGATGCTACCCATAACAGCGGAAGCCTTAATAGCAATGGTTTTAATCTTGGCGTGGGTTACCGGTTCTGAATAGGATAATACGATAAAAAATGTTACTTTGTGGAGATGATGGATTATGAAAAGCCATATTATGCCAGGCGTTGCGCTGATGTTTATCCTGTTTTCAGGAAATATTATGGCCGCAACAAACATGACTGATAACGTTACTCTGAATAATGACAAGATATCCGGACAGGCCTGGCAGGCCATGCGTGATATCGGAATGTCGCGATTCGAGTTGTTTAATGGTCGGACCCAAAAGGCGGAACAACTGGCTGCGCAAGCAGAAAAACTCCTGAACGATGACAGCACTGACTGGAAGCTGTATGTCAAATCAGATAAAAAAGCCCCAGTTGAAGGAGACCACTATATTCGGATAAATTCATCGATTACGGTAGCAGAAGATTATCTCCCTGCGGGGCAGAAAAATGATGCTATTAATAAAGCAAACCAGAAAATGAAAGAAGGAGATAAAAAAGGGACTATAGAGGCCCTGAAACTAGCAGGCGTCAGTGTTATTGAAAATCAGGAACTCATTCCTCTTCAGCAAACCCGTAAGGATGTGACCACAGCGCTTTCCTTGATGAACGAAGGAAAATACTATCAGGCAGGTCTGTTACTGAAATCAGCTCAGGATGGCATAGTTGTAGACTCTCAGTCAGTCCAGGAATCACCCACGCCCCCCGTGCAGCACGACGCCGCGCATTAATATCCCCCAGCCTGCTGTATATATTACAGCAGGCAGTATTATGTCTGACAGCTATTACCAGTTTGCTCTTTGCTGTCGGCATTGTTTTTAAAATTCATCCGTGAAGTTCAGTAATGTCAGGGTACCTGCATTTATATCTATTGTGATGTCCATCACAAATACAGAAGAATATCATTTCATTTATTATTTTTTATCCCTTCCGCTTATGATGGTTCATAATGATTTATTAAGTTAATGTTTTGAAATTAAATGCCTTTCACTTGCGTTATGTCTGGTTTTTTATGCTGCCAGCAATTTCATTGTTATATATGATTAGTATTATGTTTTGTAAATATCCAGTGTGATGGAAAAGCAAAACATACATTCCCGATAACATATTACAAAATATTTCATGTCCGCTGCGAATATCTGTCTGTTAGGTATTCATCCGCTTATAATTACATTAAAAAGTATTTCTTTGATGATTATTCTTAAATTACGATCATAATCATCGATCGTATCGATCTATTTTTATTGTTTTAATTTGAATAAGAATTTTCTTACAACTGATTAGGCATTAGCTGAAATCAATATTTTTCGATGGAAAGTTCAGGTGCTTCGTTTAACACCCGGCGTTTATTATTCATACGAATCTTTTCTGAACGCTTTCATTAATACCCTCAGATTTGTTTTCAGCCTTTGCAAAATAATTCTCATTCACCCAAAGGACATATTATCTATGCGTAATAAAATAATACTTGCCATGGCGGCTGCCGGTATGATGTATGGTGCTTCTGTATTTGCCGCCGATACTACACCCACAGCAGGCCCGTTCGGCTCAGGTAAAATTCTTTTCACTGGTACCATCACCAACTCACCCTGTGATATCGCACCGGGCGACGATGCGATCACCGTTCCGTTTGGACAGATTTCTTACCGTAAACTGAATACCGCCAATGCAACCACGGACTCAAAACCGTTCACCATTCATCTGCAGAACTGCGCCTTCGATCCGAATGAAACTACAATAGCCGGCTCCGCAGGGAAAATGTCTAAAGTAACCGTCTCTTTCAGTGGCACAGCTGATACCTCAGGTAAAGCTTACGTCAGCACCGGCAGTGCCCAGCATGTTGGCGTGCAGCTTCTGAAAAGTGACAACACCTCACTGATTACACCCAATACCCCGATGCCGGATGGCGACGCCCAGCAACTGCAGGCCGGGAATAACGAACTCAACTTCTTTGCCCGCCTGATAGCCCTGACAGATGCCGCAACTCCTGGCGATGTTAACGCATCCGTCACCTACACCCTGAAATACCTGTGATTTCACGCGGTAAATAACGACAGGGAGAAGCCGTCCACGGAGGGGATCGGACGGCTTTTATATCTGACTGTGCCTGCGGGCTGTCTGTTACACGGACGACAACACGAAAGCGCCATGCCATGAAAATTACCCGGCTTGCCATTCTGATTACCCTGACATTTTCCGTCCTGAAGTCGCAGGCCACGGAGTTCAATGCCAGCCTGCTGGACAGCGGGAACCTGTCTAACGTGGACCTCACGGCCTTCAGCCGCGAGGGGTATGTGGCGCCCGGTAACTATATTCTCGATATCTGGCTCAATGACCAGCCGGTACGGGAACAGTATCCGGTCAGAGTTGTACCGGTGGCCGGACGCGACGCGGCCGTCATCTGTGTGACAACAGACATGGTGGCCATGCTGGGTCTTAAGGATAAGATTATTCATGGCCTGAAACCCGTTACCGGTATCCCGAACGGGCAATGCCTTGAGCTGCGCTCCGCTGACAGTCAGGTACGGTACAGCGCTGAAAATCAGCGTCTGACCTTCATTATCCCCCAGGCCTGGATGCGTTATCAGGACCCGGACTGGGTGCCCCCTTCACGCTGGAGCGACGGCGTCACCGCCGGCCTGCTCGATTACAGCCTGATGGCCAATCGCTATATGCCGCAGCAGGGGGAGACCTCTACCAGCTACAGCCTCTACGGCACCGCCGGGTTTAATCTCGGCGCCTGGCGGTTGCGGAGCGATTATCAGTACAGCCGTTTTGACAGTGGGCGGGGCGCATCACAGTCCGATTTTTATCTGCCGCAGACGTATCTGTTCCGTGCCCTGCCAGCACTGCGCTCAAAACTGACGCTCGGACAGACGTACCTCAGCTCCGCTATTTTTGACTCCTTCCGCTTTGCCGGGCTCACTTTGGCCAGCGATGAGCGCATGCTGCCGCCCTCTCTTCAGGGGTATGCCCCGAAAATCAGCGGCATTGCGAACAGTAATGCACAGGTTACCGTCAGCCAGAATGGCCGCATTCTGTACCAGACCCGGGTGTCGCCGGGGCCTTTTGAGCTTCCCGACCTGAGCCAGAATATCAGCGGCAACCTGGATGTCAGCGTCCGGGAAAGCGACGGCAGCGTCCGGACCTGGCAGGTCAACACGGCCAGCGTCCCCTTTATGGCACGCCAGGGACAGGTTCGCTATAAGGTGGCCGCCGGACGTCCGCTGTACGGCGGAACGCATAACAACAGCACGGTCAGCCCTGACTTTCTGCTCGGGGAGGCCACCTGGGGAGCATTTAACAACACGTCGCTGTATGGCGGCCTCATTGCTTCCACCGGCGACTACCAGTCCGCGGCGCTCGGGATCGGCCAGAATATGGGGCTGCTGGGCGCTCTGTCTGCGGACGTCACCCGCTCAGATGCGCGGTTGCCGCATGGGCAGAAGCAGTCTGGTTACAGCTACCGTATCAACTATGCCAAAACGTTTGATAAAACCGGCAGTACCCTGGCGTTCGTCGGATACCGCTTCTCGGACCGCCATTTTCTGTCCATGCCGGAGTACCTGCAGCGTCGGGCCACCGACGGCGGCGATGCATGGCATGAAAAACAGAGCTACACCGTGACTTATAGCCAGTCCGTTCCGGTACTCAACATGAGCGCTGCCCTCTCGGTAAGCCGGCTCAATTACTGGAATGCGCAGTCCAACAATAACTACATGCTCAGCTTCAACAAAGTGTTCAGTCTCGGCGACCTTCAGGGGCTCTCGGCCTCGGTGTCGTTTGCCCGTAACCAGTACACCGGCGGGGGGAGCCAGAACCAGGTCTACGCCACCATCAGTATCCCGTGGGGCGACAGCCGCCAGGTGAGCTACAGCGTGCAGAAGGATAACCGGGGCGGCCTGCAGCAGACCGTGAATTACAGCGATTTCCATAACCCGGATACCACATGGAACATCAGCGCCGGTCATAACCGCTATGACACCGGCAGTAACAGCAGCTTTAGCGGCAGCGTGCAGAGCCGTCTGCCGTGGGGTCAGGCGGCAGCGGACGCCACCCTGCAGCCCGGACAGTACCGCAGCCTGGGCCTGAGCTGGTACGGCTCGGTGACCGCCACCGCCCACGGCGCCGCCTTCAGCCAGTCGATGGCCGGGAATGAGCCTCGCATGATGATAGATACCGGAGACGTGGCCGGTGTGCCGGTGAACGGCAACAGCGGGGTGACCAACCGCTTCGGGGTGGGCGTGGTGAGTGCCGGCAGCAGCTATCGCCGCAGCGATATTTCGGTTGATGTGGCCGCCCTGCCGGAGGACGTGGACGTCAGCAGCTCCGTCATCAGCCAGGTGCTGACGGAGGGCGCGGTGGGCTACCGGAAGATTGACGCCAGCCAGGGGGCGCAGGTGCTCGGTCATATCCGACTGGCTGATGGCGCCAGTCCACCGTTTGGCGCTCTGGTAGTGTCCGGGAAAACCGGCAGAACCGCGGGGATGGTCGGAGATGACGGTCTGGCCTACCTGACAGGCCTCAGCGGGGAAGACCGCCGGACCCTGAACGTGTCCTGGGATGGCCGGGTGCAGTGCAGACTCACCCTGCCGGAAACGGTGACACTCAGCCGGGGGCCGCTGTTACTGCCCTGCAGATAAAAATATCCCTGTCACAGAGCAGGACTAACGGAGAAAACAGGTGAAAAACAGCAGAAGAAGCCGTGTGATTTTACTCGCACTGGCGGCAGCATGGAGCCAGTGCAGTCCGGCGGCCGTCAATGTCGACCGGACCCGTATTATCATGGATGCATCGCAGAAAACGGTGGCCATCACGCTGAATAACGATGACAAAACCACGCCGTTTCTGGCGCAGTCCTGGGTGACGGACGCTGACGGGGTGAGAACCGATGCGCTGATGGCGCTGCCGCCGCTGCAGCGTATTGATGCCGGACAGAAATCCCAGGTCCGCATTACCCAGGTTCGTGGGCTGACAGATAAGCTCCCTCAGGACAGAGAAACACTGTTCTGGTTTAACGTGCGGGGCGTTCCCCCGAAGCCGGAAGACGACAACGTCCTGCAGCTGGCCATGCAGAGCCAGCTGAAACTGTTTTACCGTCCGAAAGCCATTATCAGAAGCAGCAGTGACCAGCCGGAAAGAAAGCTGACTGCTGAGCGAAATGCGGGACATCTGACCCTCAGAAACCCGACGCCGTACTACATCACTGTGGCGTGGCTGGGAGCAGACCGTAGCCACAGGCTCAGCGGTTTCCGCGAGGGCGTGATGGTGCCGCCCCTGGGGAGCCTGCCTTTAAAGGCTGTTCTGCCAGCAGAAACCCGGACGCTGTGGGTGGGGTATATTGATGATTATGGTGGACTGCAGATGAACCGCTACGCCTGCGATGCCCTGAACTGCGCGTTTAAGGACGCAGGGGCAACATCATGACAGGACGATTATTCAATATGAAATCACTGATACTGTCAGGTGTGTTTCTTTTCTTTGCTGTCTGTGATTCTGCGAGGGCAAATATCGAATGGTCATATTGTGACGCGAATGGACATGTCGGCATTCAGAATATTAATCTGAAGGGTGGAACATTCTTCACTGGTCAGGAGCTGCAGAGCGTTACCGTTCCCATTAGTTATACCTGTTATACAAAATGGAAAAGTTACGGACCCTCTTACTACACAACTCTTAATCTTTACAATATGGGGGAGGTAGTAACTGCACTAAGAAAAAGCGGTCTCGGCATGGATATCACTGTTCAGGAAGGGACGTCGGCTTCCGTAACATTTACATGGAAAGAGATACAGGCAGGATTTTCTGGCTGGAGCAGCTCAAAAGTATTCGGGCAATATATGGACCCGGAGAAAACATATAACCGGAGCGGAACGCTGACGTTTCGTATATTTGTGTATCAGGCGTTTAAGAATAACTTTTTGAACATAACTATACCATCAAGCACGATTAACATATTACCCTATGACCCAAATGGTGTAAGCCCCCCATCTGTTTCATTCAGACCTTTAACTGTTTCTGCGTTTAATCTCAGGTTTATTCCTGACAACTCAGGCACGGTTATTATCTCTCCTTCTAATACTATCAATATGGGGCGTTTTTATACGGAATATAAGGAAACCCTGGTGCCCAGGGAAGTACCTTTCACCGTTACAGCACAACAGAATGTCGGAACGCAGATCCCGTTCGTCGCCCCACTGGCTATAGAGTTCAGGACCAACGGTCTGACACTGGCAGATGCTGACAGCACCGTGATTCTTAAGAATAATAAACAAGAAAACAATGGTTTCAGACTGTCGGTAATGGATGTGGATAATAACACACCAGTTAAATTTAATGTGAAAGCAGATATGGGACCTATCCATCTTGATAACGGTGCCGGTGGCAGAATTATAAAACAGTATAAAGCAAAGGTCGAAGCTATACC
This sequence comes from Salmonella sp. 741265073_HBA, assembly GCF_046569105.1. Lineage (NCBI taxonomy): Bacteria > Pseudomonadati > Pseudomonadota > Gammaproteobacteria > Enterobacterales > Enterobacteriaceae > Salmonella > Salmonella sp. 741265073_HBA. The sequence goes on from NZ_JBKFRY010000005.1 coordinate 181,485, forward strand.
CGGTGCGGTAATTAAAACAGGTGCTTTTTCAGCCGCAATGACAGTTATTGTTACTTACAATTAGCAGGATTAAATACCATTTCCTGATAGTTAATTAAAAATAGATATAAATTTATCTTTATGATTATTTTTTTCTTCTCGGTCTTTTTCACTAAAAAAACGGAGAGTCTGCATGTCTTATGATAAATCAAAAAAGAAGATAGTTTTTTCAGGTAACGATATTCATTATCCCGGACAGACCAACCATGATGCCTGTTTTATTCCGGTAAGTGTCCGCCAGTATGCCGGCGAGCCCCTGTATATCATCGTGGCACACTGGTGCCTGTTGCAGCAGAACTGGGTTCAGCGTAACCAGATAGCAGAGGCGTTTCACATCACGGCCAGACGGGCCAGCTACCTGATTGCCTATCTGCGAAGCAAAACATCGCTGGTGGTCAGCATCTGCCGTCACCAGACCCTGCCCAATAAAGCACGACGCTATGAGATTTATGTTATCCGGGTTCTTGACAGTCCCACCCCGTCCACGCGCCGTGAAAAAGCCGGACCGCCGCCGGTATCAAAACGCCGGGTCGGTAATGGTGACAGGTCGATGGCAAATGAACTGTGGAACCGGCTGTGCAGTAACAGAAATGCGGGGAAGATCCTGAAAAAGAAGGAGGATGAGGATGACGGAACATAACCGGATGCCGGCCCGGCAGATTATCGTTTACGGTGACTGCTGGCCGGTGACGATCGCCGTGGCACACCTGGTCCGAAGATTTCTGCCGGGCTGCAACTGTGAAACCGCATACAGGCTGCCTGTTCTGTTGCAGCAATTACGTCGGAAACCGGAGGCCATACTGATACTGTGTCTGCGTCCCCGTGAACATCTCTTTTTGTTCTATTCCCTGAGACAGATACTGCCGGACTACCCGGTTATGATTATCAGCGATGAGCTGTTTTTCAGCGACCGGGTGGTACTGAAGGTATACGGCGGCATCCCGGCGCTGCTGGAGCAGGAATTGGCGGAGATACTTATTCGGTGGCGGCGGGATGAACAGTGGGCCGGGGGCGCACGCCTGCGCAGGACAGGAGGGCTGGACGCCTTTTTGTTATCTCCGGCTCCGGTGACGGGCTTTCTGGAAGTGCCACCGATATTTAACAATCCGAAGCGGTTGATGAACTATATGGACCAGTTGATGCACCGGGAGATACTGGCATGCGGAGTGAGCCTGGCCCAGTTACGCTTGCTTCAGGAAGTTTACCGTGGACGGGGAAGGTTGTCAGCGTTGTGTGGAAGGCTGAATACGCAGGAGAAGCAAATCTGGCAGGACAAATACCGGTTACTGGTGAAGCTGGGAATGCGGAACCGATTACGGGAACTGCTGTTTGGTACCCGGTTTTGTAAATCATTGCAGCGAACTCCGTTTATCGCTCCGTAGTAACCCGCCTCCGGCGATCCTATCCAGAAACACTGACACTCCGGCTAAACCCGGTGGCGGTGGGGTATGTTTTGCCTGTGGTGTAGTGGAGTAAAATACAGAATTCAGGCGGGACGCTGAATGTATGGCCTTTCATACCGTTTGATAAGTAAAAACGCTTCTGGAATGAAACCCGAAGTGAATGATACGGCCTGAGCAGAAGCGTTACATATTTACTGCATGATCCCGGTATAGCCATGAATTCCCATATACACGCCGACCAGACCAATCAGAATGCTCGAAAAATAGGGCGCCCGCCGGGCAAGCGTCGAAAAACCACTCCAGCGCTTTGCTGCCTGTTGAACGCTTATCGCCGCGCCAACGCCTACCGTCACCAGCGTTAATGCCAGGCCAAGACTAAAGCTCAGCACCATCGTGGCGCCCAGCGTAAACGCTTTAAGCTGGATACAAATCAGTAAAACGGTGATCGCAGCCGGACAGGGGATAAGCCCTCCGGTCAGTCCGAACAGCAGGATCTGTCCATTAGTCACTGTTTGACCATCAAAACGGCGTTGGATATCGGCAGCATGGGCGCGTTCATGGGCATCCTGATACGCTTTTGACGTTGCGCCTTCCGGATGTATGTGACCATGATGGTCGTGGTCGTGGTCGTGGTCGTGGTCGTGGTCGTGATGGTGGTTTCCCGCCAGCCACTGCTGCTCGCCTCGCCATGTCCGCCAGAACATCCAGCACGCGGTGCTCAGAATAATAATCGCAGAAATTAACTGCAGCCATGGCTCCACTGATTGTGCGGTGAATGCCCGGCTAAGATACATCCCACCCAGCGCGATTAACCAGACGATCGCGGTATGAGAAAGCGTTGCTGCCAGACCGAGCATGACGGCCTGTTTAACCGTACCTTTAATGGCAATAATAAAAGCCGCCATCATGGTTTTGGAGTGCCCTGGTTCAAGCCCGTGCAAAATACCTAATAAAATGGCGCTGGGAATGAAGAACCAGCCGTTTCCTTGCTGAAGAAGTGTCGAAAATTCACCCATGAGAATAATTCTTAGTTGTTTTATGTGGGGCGTCATTCTACTCCCCCCCAGTATGTAATACTACCCCCCAGTAGCATCGTAATGCTATAATTTGTATTCGTTAATGTTAGTGAGGTGTTGCAATGTCACATACCATCCGGGACAAACAAAAGCTTAAAGCCAGAACCAGCAAGATTCAGGGACAGGTGATAGCGCTAAAAAAAATGCTGGATGAACCGCATGAATGCGCGGCCGTGTTACAACAGATCGCGGCGATTCGCGGCGCGGTAAATGGCTTAATGCGTGAGGTGATTAAAGGGCATCTGACCGAGCATATCGTTCATCAGAGTGATGAAGCCAGACGTGAAGAAGATCTGGACGTAATATTAAAGGTGCTGGATTCTTATATTAAATAGCCGGGAGCTATATCCCGGCTATCTTTTACTTTAGCCGAAAAACATCACCGATACGCAAAGTAAACCGACGACCAACGTAATGAAATTGCCTACTGAACGGTAGGGTTTCAATGCCGGTATCAGGTACGTTGACAACGTGGGCATAATAAACAGAATCATCGCAATGAGCGGGCCGCTAATGGCATAAATCATAGAGATGGCATTCGGGTTAATACAGCAAATAATAAACGTAATCCCGGAAACCAGCATGATAGACAGCGCGCGATTGAACGCCCGGCTTTTTTTCACGCCAACCTGCTGTAGGGTGGTTCTTACCATTTCGGTTGCGCCCTCGATGACGCCGAAATAGGTGCCGAGGAAAGATTTCGACATGGCCACGACGGCAACGATAATACCGGAAATAGAGAGCCAGGCCGGCGCATTGGGCATCATCGAGAGCGCGGAAAGGATGGTAACGCCTTCGTTGCGCGCGTCTTCAATGTATGACGGCGGAATGGAGAGCAGGCAGCTAAAGACAAAGAACAGCACGCTCAGGCAGATAATCAGATAGGCGACCTTCATGATCTTTTTGCATTTATCCATGGCCTGATCGCCAAAATTTTCCCGTCTGTCGATGGCAAACGTCGAAATAATGGGCGTATGGCTAAAAGCAAAAACCATCACCGGAATAGAAATCCATACCTGGTGCAACGTGTGACTATCCAAAGACATCTGCCCGGTCAGTAACGAAGGTTGCCAGCTTCCGGTTAAGTAGAGCGAAAGGAACAAGAAGTAAGCGATAAGTGGAAAGACTAAAAAGCCCATTACGCGAAGAGTGGCATGTCTTCCCATTAAGAAAATCATATTCAGGATAAGTACTACGCCGAAGCTAACTGCCATCCGGATGCGAATATCTATCTGAATATGCTTCGCTAATTGCTCTGTCAGGGAATTGGTAATCGCCACAGCATAAATTAATACCACGACAAAAAACGCAATGAAATAAAGCGTGGTAATAATACTGCCGATTTTCTTGCCGTAATAATGAGTAACGGCGCCAGTAATTCCCTCACCGGCAGAAGTCTTTGAGGAAAGAATAAACTGACACAGCGCCTTATGCGGCCAGTATGTTAGAGGCCAGGCGACCAGCGCGGTAATAAATAGCACGATTGCGCCTGCCGATCCCAACTGGATGGGAAGGAAAAGAGTGCCTGCGCCTACAGCCGTTCCGTATAATGCAAAACTCCAGAGAGTCTCATCTTTTGACCAAATTTTAGACATTATTTGAATTTATCAACTATAAAACACACAAAAAGAAGCGCAATTTACCATAAATAGCGTCAGTTGGGGGCGTTTTAAGCAGATGGATGTCGTGGAGGCGGAGGGCCGGGAGCGTTGCGATCCCGGCAAAAAAGAGCAATATCATGCACTAACGCGCTGTTGGCGGCGGGTCACTATTCGCTGGCGTAAAACATCGTATGCCCAGTTGTACAGCATCGTGTACGGCAAAAAGAACAGGAAGAAACCAATTTCCAGGGTGAATGCTTGTAGCAGGCTGACATTCAGTACCCAGGCGACAATACTCACGCCAATGACAATAAACCCACTTTCAAATCCTAACGCATGGAGTGCGCGCACTTTGGCGGTTCGTCTCACCTGATGCGCAGGCCACAGTCGATCAAACAGAGCGTTATAAATGATATTCCAGATCATGGCCGTCGTTGCCAGCAATATCGTCAGGCCGCCCATCTCCAGCACCGAGCGCTGCATTAGCCAGGCGGTCGTTGGCGCCAGTATCGCAGTCGCAATACCTTCAAAACAGACAGCATGGAAAATACGCTCCGGCAGCGAGCGACGTTGTATGGCGTCATGTTGCATAAACGAAAAAACCTTACTCTTAATCAAACTAAAGAAATTTCCGCTATTTTATCGTTTAATGTGATACCTAAAAGATAATATCCATCGATAAAGTAGATAGGTTATGCGTTACTCACCTGAAGCGTTAATGGCATTTGTTGAGACCGTCTCTTGCGGTTCGTTTTCTGCGGCGGCGCGCCGCCTGCGTAAAAGCCAGTCCACCATTAGTACCGCCATTGCGCATCTGGAGGCGGATCTGGGATTTTCATTATTTGATCGATCATCGCGCCAGCCCGTTCTGACCGAAGAAGGAAAACGGGTGCTTAGCTATGTTCAGGCTATTTTATCGGCGAGCGATCGTCTGGATGAGGTGGCGCTGACGTTATCCGGCGAGACGGAGGCAAGACTCACGTTCGTCCTCTCTGATACCCTGCACCCTGACAGTCTGGAAGAGTTAATGGCGCAGTTTGATCGTCAATTTCCGCATACCGAGTTTGAATGCTTGATCGGAGAAAATGATGATGTCATCGACCTGCTGCAAAAAGGGCGCGCCCAGATAGGCCTGATTGAAGCGCGTGATGACTATCCCACAGACATTGGCGCGACGCGTCTGCCTGTTCAAAGCTGGATGGGGGTTTATGTGGCGACCACGCATCCGTTGGCGTCGCAGACGAACCTGCAATGGGAGCAACTGCATACCTGGCGCGAGCTGCGTCTGAATACCTACCTTGACTCTAACGCCAACATTACGCGCGGCCCGGCTTGGTCAGCGCCAAACTATTTATTGCTGTTGAGCATGGCGGTTCAGGGATTTGGCTGGTGCGTATTGCCCTGCGCGCTGGTGGAAGAGTTTGCGGCGGAAAAACCGCTGGCGCAGCTGGATGTTCCTGGCTGGCCGAGGGCGATTGCTATTGATTTGCTGTGGAACAAGAAAACGCCGCCCGGAACGGCGGGGAACTGGCTTCGCTACCATTTGCAGCAGAAATAAGCTGCGTCACCGTCAAATCAGCGTCATTTCCTTTGTGATAAAACTCACTTTTTTTAAACAATCAAGATAACTAATTTTAACAATGCTCTACTATGGCGGTGTCATTTTGCGCTGAGGTGGTAATGAAAGAGGTTGTGATAGTGGGGGCTTTACGGACACCCATCGGCTGTTTTCAGGGAACGCTGGCCCGTCATTCCGCCGTCGAGCTGGGGAGCATGGTCGTAAAAGCGTTAATTGAGCGCACCGGCGTGGACGCTAACGCTATCGATGAGGTCATCCTCGGTCAGGTGCTGACGGCTGGCGCCGGGCAGAATCCGGCGCGCCAGTCAGCCATCAAAGGAGGGCTGCCGACTACCGTTTCCGCTATTACCATTAATGACGTTTGTGGTTCCGGTTTAAAAGCGTTGCACCTGGCGACGCAGGCTATTCAGTGCGGCGAAGCGGACATTGTTATTGCGGGCGGGCAGGAGAATATGAGCCGTGCGCCGCATGTCCTCAATGACAGCCGTACCGGCGCGTTGCCTGATGCCGACAATCTGGTGGATAGTCTGGTACATGATGGCTTATGGGATGCCTTCAACGATTATCACATTGGCGTGACGGCAGAAAACCTGGCGCGGGAATATGGCATCAGCCGCGAGTTACAGGATGCTTATGCGCTCAGTTCGCAGCAAAAAGCCAGGGCCGCGATTGATACCGGACGTTTTAAAGATGAGATTGTCCCCATCGTCACGCAACGTAATGGGCAGACCGCAATTGTCGATACGGATGAACAACCGCGGGCCGACACCAGTGCGGAGGGGTTAGCCCTGCTGCATCCGGCGTTTGATAGTTTAGGTTCGGTGACGGCGGGTAATGCCTCCTCAATCAACGATGGCGCCGCCGCGGTGATGATGATGAGCGAGACGAAAGCCCAGGCGCTGGGGCTGCCGGTGCTGGCGCGCATCCGCGCGTTTGCCAGCGTCGGCGTCGATCCTGCGCTAATGGGGATTGCGCCGGTATATGCTACCCGGCGCTGTCTGGAGCGTGCCGGTTGGCAACTGGCGGAGGTCGACCTTATCGAAGCCAACGAAGCGTTTGCCGCCCAGGCGTTGTCGGTAGGAAAAATGCTGGAATGGGATGAGCGACGGGTAAACGTTAATGGCGGCGCGATTGCGCTGGGGCATCCTATTGGCGCTTCCGGCTGTCGAATTCTGGTTTCACTGGTGCACGAAATGGTTAAACGCGACGCGCGTAAAGGCCTGGCGACGCTGTGTATCGGTGGCGGCCAGGGTGTTGCTTTAACCATTGAACGCGATTGATCCTACGCCAGCCACCCTTTTCCTGCTTCAGTATTCCGTCATAAAAAGCCCTCTATCACGAGGGCAAAGCCAGTGACAGAAACCCCTTTTCGTTATAGCGCAGAATGTCTTGCCGCGTCGGGCATTGCAGACGCATACCGCTTTTAATTCAATTCGCACAGCAGACCCCGTTCCAAAACAAGCTTCAATTTTTATCTGAATAACCGCATACAGCATCTGGCGCACATTTCTGAAAATCAGACATGTGCGTAAGTTTTAGCGCCGATCGTGATCGCTACAGCAGTTTTAAAAATAACCAACCATATAAATGAAACGTTGTTTTATTTATTGTTGAAAACCTTCATCCAGGTGACTATGATGCCGTTAAATAAATCAAAACAGTGTTTTGATTTTATGCCATTGCGAGGGATTTATCATTGGAGGGAAAAGTGGACGTAAGGCAAAGCATCCATAGCGAGCACGCTAAAACGCTGGACACCCAGGCGCTGCGACGCGAGTTTTTAATAGAAAATATTTTTGTCGCTGATGAATATACGATGGTCTACAGCCATATCGACCGTATTATTGTCGGCGGCATTATGCCCGTCAGCCATCCCGTTGAAATCGGCGGAGAGGTGGGTAAACAGCTTGGCGTTTCCCGGTTACTGGACCGCCGCGAGCTGGGCGTCATTAATATTGGCGGCGCGGGCGCCATTATCGTTGACGGGCAGCGCCATGACATTGGTCATCGTGATGCTCTGTATATTGGTAAAGGGGCGAAAGAGCTGGTCTTCGTCAGCAATGAGGCGAGCAGACCGGCGAAGTTTTATTACAACTGCGCGCCAGCGCATACCGCTTATCCGACGAAAAAAGTGTCGCCTGCCGACGTTGCGCCCGTCACCTTAGGCGATAACCTCACCAGTAACCGTCGCACCATCAATAAATACTTCGTACCGGATGTACTGGAAACCTGTCAGCTCAGTATGGGACTCACCGAACTGGCGCCCGGCAATCTATGGAACACCATGCCATGCCATACCCATGAGCGCCGTATGGAAGTGTACCTCTATTTCAATATGGAAGAGGACAGTTGCGTTTTCCATATGATGGGGCAGCCTCAGGAAACCCGTCATATTGTGATGCGTAATGAACAGGCGGTTATTTCCCCAAGCTGGTCAATACATTCCGGCGTTGGCACCAAAGCCTATACGTTTATTTGGGGCATGGTGGGAGAAAATCAGGTCTTCGATGACATGGATCACGTTGCGGTACAAGATCTGCGCTAGTCGCGACCGGTGATAACGCCTGTGCGTGACAGGCATGACAAAAATAAGGATTAACAATGATTTTGAATGCATTTTCTCTTGAAGGTAAAGTCGCGGTTGTGACGGGGTGCGATACCGGATTGGGGCAGGGGATGGCGTTAGGGCTGGCGGAAGCGGGCTGTGACATTGTCGGTATTAACATTGTTGAACCGACGGACACTATTGCGCGCGTCACCGCTCTGGGACGTCGTTTTTTAAGCCTGACAGCCGATCTGCGTCAAATCGATGGTATTCCGGCATTACTGGAACGGGCGGTGGCGGAATACGGTCATATTGATATTCTGGTGAATAACGCGGGTTTGATCCGTCGTGAAGATGCGATTGATTTCACGGAAAAAGACTGGGATGACGTCATGAACCTGAACATCAAGAGCGTGTTCTTTATGTCTCAGGCGGCGGCAAAATATTTTATTGCCCAGGGCAACGGCGGCAAAATTATTAATATCGCGTCTATGCTCTCCTTCCAGGGCGGCATTCGCGTTCCGTCTTATACCGCGTCGAAAAGCGGCGTAATGGGAATAACGCGTCTGATGGCGAACGAGTGGGCGAAACACAATATCAATGTGAACGCCATCGCACCGGGCTATATGTCCACGAATAATACCCAGCAATTGCGCGCTGATGCACAACGTAGCGCCGAAATTCTCGACCGTATTCCGGCTGGACGTTGGGGGCTACCGGGCGATTTAATGGGGCCGGTAGTCTTCCTGGCATCCAGCGCCGCTGATTATATTAACGGCTATACCATAGCGGTAGATGGCGGTTGGCTGGCGCGTTAATCCGCTACTGACAAATGCGTTTCTGGGAAAGTCGACTCTTTGGCCGAAAAAACTGATAAAGCCCTGTCCTCGTACAGGGTTTTTTTATGATCTCATTAGCATAGTCCATATTGTGGGTTTAACTTAATCCATATATTGTTAAATAATAGCTATGATCAATGCTTTAATTCATTGAAATATTGGTGGTTTAAAAAAATACCCGGCAACGGCGTTAAATTTAAAAAGTGTAATATCCATCACATATCGCTATAGCGTAGCCATTTAATCCATATTTATGCCGTTTCCAGCCTGACACTTGAGGAAGAGTATCCCGTACTTTCAGGCTATGTCTTACTCTGTTGTGGCAGGAAAATATGGTCTCTATTAATCATGACTCTGCTTTAACGCCGCGTTCGCTTCGCGACACACGACGTATGAATATGTTTGTTTCGGTTTCTGCAGCGGTAGCGGGACTGTTATTTGGTCTGGATATCGGCGTTATCGCCGGGGCGCTGCCTTTTATTACCGACCATTTCGTACTGACCAGCCGGCTGCAGGAATGGGTCGTCAGCAGTATGATGCTTGGCGCGGCAATTGGCGCATTATTTAACGGCTGGCTTTCATTCCGGCTGGGGCGTAAGTATAGCCTGATGGCTGGCGCGATTTTGTTTGTACTCGGCTCGCTGGGGTCGGCGTTTGCTTCCAGCGTGGAGGTATTGATTGGCGCCCGCGTGATACTGGGCGTAGCAGTAGGGATTGCGTCCTATACCGCGCCGCTTTATCTCTCTGAAATGGCAAGTGAAAATGTTCGCGGCAAAATGATCAGTATGTATCAACTGATGGTGACGTTAGGCATTGTGCTGGCTTTTTTATCCGATACGGCATTCAGCTACAGCGGCAACTGGCGCGCGATGTTGGGCGTGCTGGCGCTGCCTGCGGTGTTGCTCATTATTCTGGTGGTATTCCTGCCGAATAGTCCGCGCTGGCTGGCGCAAAAAGGTCGCCATATTGAAGCGGAAGAGGTGCTGCGTATGCTGCGCGATACCTCGGAAAAAGCCCGTGATGAACTGAATGAGATTCGGGAAAGCCTCAAACTCAAGCAGGGCGGGTGGGCATTATTTAAAGCTAACCGCAATGTTCGCCGCGCCGTGTTCCTCGGTATGCTGCTACAGGCAATGCAGCAGTTCACCGGCATGAACATCATTATGTACTATGCGCCGCGCATTTTTAAAATGGCCGGCTTTACCACCACGGAACAGCAAATGATCGCCACGCTGGTGGTCGGGCTGACCTTTATGTTCGCGACGTTTATCGCCGTCTTTACGGTCGATAAGGCCGGGCGTAAACCGGCGTTAAAAATCGGTTTCAGCGTAATGGCGTTAGGGACATTGGTGTTGGGCTACTGCCTGATGCAGTTTGATAACGGTACGGCATCAAGCGGCCTCTCCTGGCTTTCCGTTGGGATGACGATGATGTGTATCGCCGGTTACGCGATGAGCGCCGCTCCGGTGGTGTGGATACTGTGTTCGGAAATCCAGCCGCTGAAATGCCGTGATTTTGGCATTACCTGTTCAACCACGACAAACTGGGTATCGAACATGATCATCGGCGCGACATTCCTGACACTGTTGGACAGCATTGGCGCGGCAGGTACATTCTGGCTTTACACCGCGCTGAATATCGCTTTTATCGGCATCACTTTCTGGCTGATTCCGGAAACCAAAAATGTCACCCTGGAGCACATCGAACGCAAGCTGATGGCGGGCGAGAAGCTAAGAAATATTGGCGTGTAATCACCCCTCCCATGCCGGATGACGCCTGTTATCCGGCATGATGAAAAATAGACTGGAAACGGATGTGTAAGTTTGCTTCACTGCCATAATGCTTTAAAAAAAGGAGAGCGCAGTGAAAACGATCGGGCTGTTGGGGGGGATGAGCTGGGAATCGACTATCCCTTATTACCGTTTAATCAATGAAGGCATTAAACAGCAGTTGGGAGGCCTGCACTCGGCGAGCTTACTGCTGCATAGCGTAGATTTCCACGATATTGAAGTATGTCAACGCCGCGGCGAGTGGGATAAAGCGGGCGATATCCTGGCGCAGGCCGCCCAGGGGTTACAGCAGGCGGGCGCAGAAGGCATTGTGCTGTGTACCAACACCATGCATAAAATCGCGCACGTTATTGAATCTCGTTGTTCTCTGCCTTTCCTACACATTGCGGATGCTACCGGGCGAGCCATCGCCCGTCAGGGGTTGCATCGCGTGGCGCTATTAGGGACCCGCTATACGATGGAGCAGGATTTTTATCGCGGGCGGCTGGAACAGCAATTTGCGATTGAGACCATCGTGCCGGAGGCGGACGATCGGGCGCGTATCAATCAGGTCATTTTTGACGAGCTCTGTCAGGGGACATTCACTGACGCGTCGCGCCACTATTATTTACAGGTTATCGAACAACTGGCTGCGCAAGGCGCGCAGGGCGTTATTTTTGGCTGCACTGAAATAGGTTTGCTTGTTCCCCAGACGCAAAGCGCGCTACCGGTTTTCGATACCACGGCAATTCATGCCGCAGATGCCGTGAGCTTTATGCTTTCGTCATCGGCCCCAGAATAACCTCCAGCGGTTCGACCAGGCGCGAAAGATGCGTTTGTAAATGCTGACTGAAGGCGTCAACCAGCGCGGAGGCGGGGCGGTGTAGCGGGCGAATCAGGCTGACGGTAAAGGGCACGTCAATGCTGAAGCGGCGAACGGTGACGCCGCTGGCGGCATAGTCCAGCGCGGTCAGCGGGTTAACGATCGAAACGCCCGCCCCGGCGCGCACCATCGCGCAGACGGAGGCCGCGCTATGCGTTTCCACCACCATTCTGCGCTTCACCTGATGTTCGGCAAATAACGTATCCAACAACTGTCGATAGCTGTCCAGGCGGGAGAGGCTGATAAAGTTTTCCCCCTGAAAATCGTCTGGCGTCAGTACCGTTTTGGCGGCAAGCGGATGGTCGCAGGGCAGTACGCACACTTCATTTAGCGTTAGTAACTCGGTACGGGTTGTTCCTGCCGGGGCATGAAGCGTCTCCGTCAGCCCTAAGTCGTGGCGCTGGGCGGAGAGCCACTCTTCCAGTAACGGCGACTCCTGCGGCACAATATTCAGGCTGACATCCGGATAACGCGCCAGAAAAGGCGGTAGTAGCGGCGGCAAAAAGGATTGTGAAAAGACCGGCAGGCAGGCGATAGAGAGTTCGCCCTGACGGAACTCGCGCAGACTTTCCGCCGCGCTGACGATGCGATCCAACCCATACCAGGAGCGTTGTACCTCTTCGAACAGGCGTAGCCCTTGCACCGTCGGATGTAAGCGCCCGCGTGTGCGCTCAAACAGCGTTAATCCCAGCACTTTCTCAAAACGCGCCAGCTCGCGACTGACGGTAGGCTGCGAGGTATGCAGCAGCCGCGCCGCTTCGGTGAGATTTCCGGCGGTCATTACGGCGTGAAAAATTTCAATGTGACGTAAATTTACGGCAGCCATACGTTTCCCTGAATCATTTATCCCATATCATTTTTGCATAGACTGACAATAAAACGATATTTTTTATTCTTTCTAAGGTATGGCGTAATCGTTAAAAAGCCTGTTCCGGAGTTTGTTATGTCATTGCCGCATTATCACGCTGAAACTGACCTTAACGCTGAAAATTTGCTCAGATTGCCTGCTGAATTCGGCTGTCCGGTCTGGGTCTATGACGCGCACATTATTCGCCGTCAGATAGCCGCCCTGCAGCAGTTTGACGTCGTGCGTTTTGCGCAAAAAGCCTGTTCGAACATTCATATCCTGCGCTTAATGCGCGCGCAGGGCGTAAAGGTGGATTCTGTTTCATTGGGGGAGATCGAACGTGCGCTGGCGGCGGGCTACGATCCGCAAACGTGCCCTGATGATATCGTTTTTACCGCCGATGTGATTGACGCCGCCACGCTGGCGCGCGTCAGCGAACTGCATATTCCGGTCAATGCCGGCTCGGTAGATATGCTGACGCAGCTTGGTCAGGTTTCGCCTGGGCATCGCGTCTGGTTGCGCGTGAATCCTGGCTTTGGTCACGGCCACAGCCAGAAAACCAACACCGGGGGCGAAAACAGCAAACACGGCATCTGGCATAGCGATCTTCCGGCGGCGCTGGCGGTAATGCAGAAATACCGACTGAAACTTGTCGGTATCCATATGCACATTGGTTCCGGCGTCGATTATGGCCATCTGGAGCAGGTTTGCGGCGCGATGGTACGCCAGGTGCTGGAATGTGGTCAGGATGTGGAGGCGATTTCGGCAGGCGGCGGACTCTCGATACCTTATCGTGAGGGAGAAGAGCCCGTTGATACGCGCCATTACTATGGTCTGTGGAACGCGGCGCGCGAGCAAATCGCCCGCCATCTGGGACATGCGGTCAAACTTGAGATCGAACCCGGACGTTTTCTGGTGGCGCAATCGGGCGTGCTGGTAACGCAGGTACGTAGCGTAAAACAGATGGGAAGCCGCCATTTCGTGCTGGTAGATGCGGGTTTTAACGATCTGATGCGCCCGGCGATGTACGGTAGCTATCACCGTATTTCGGCGCTGGCGGCGGATGGTCGCGCGCTTGAAAATGGCCCGTGGGTCGAGACGGTGGTCGCCGGGCCGCTATGCGAATCAGGCGATGTTTTTACGCAGCAGGAAGGGGGAATGGTTGAAACACGCGCCTTACCTGCGGTCATCCCCGGCGATTACCTCGTATTGCACGATACCGGCGCGTACGGCGCGTCTATGTCATCGAATTACAACAGCCGCCCGCTCCTGCCGGAAGTACTGTTTGACAATGGACAGGCGTGGCTGATCCGCCGTCGTCAGACCATTGAGGAGCTGTTAGCGCTGGAGATGCTCTGAAGCGCATCATTAGGCCGGACGTTGAAAAAACGGGCCCGCGGCGACGGACTCGCGCAGAATCAGCGTGCCGATAAAGGGCGGGATCGGGGCGACCGGCTCGCTGTTCGCCAGACGAACGGCCTGATCGATTGCGGTGGCTATCATATCCTCGATGGGTAAATAGACTGTTGAAAGCCCCGGTTCAAGCCAGGTTGCGCCCGGCGCATCGTCAAAACCAAACAGCGACACATCCTGCGGGATGCGTAATCCGGCCTGGCGCATCGCTTTTGCCGCGCCCAGCGCCGTGTCATCATTACAGGCGAATAGCGCGCTAAACGTGACGCCTTCCTCCAGTAATTCCCGGCAGGCGTCATAGCCGCGCGTCAGCGTGTAATCGCCGTATTTCACTTTTGCCGGTTGCCAGGGAATACCATACTTTTCCAGCGCCTTGCGATAACCCGCTACGCGTGATGTGCCGGTGGGAGTATGAACAGGCAGCGTAATACAGGCGATATCGCGATGGCCCTGCGTAATCAGGTATTCCACCGCCTGGAATGCCGCCGTCTCCTGCTCGAAGAAAATAGCGCGATCGCGGGCCTGAGTGACGTTGCGATTAATAATCACCAGCGGCATTTCCGTGGCGTCAATCAACGACAAAATCGCCGGCTCATCCATATAGCGAGTGTAAAGAATAATAGCGTCGCACTGTCTGTCGGCCAACATTTGTACGGCTTTCTGCTCTCGTTCCGGCGTATCGTGACCATCGGTGACGATCAACTGCTTGTTATGCAACTCCGCCTGGCGCGACGCCCGGCGCAACAAACTGCCGAAATAGAAGCCGTCAAACGTAGAGACGACCAGACCGATGCTGTTGCTGGTGCGATTCGCCAGCGAGCGTGCCAGCAGGTTGGGGCGATAGTCCAGAACCTGCATCGCCGTAAACACTTTCTGGCGCGTACTTTCTTTTACCTGCCCCGTCCCATTCAGCACCCGTGAGACGGTGGCCTTTGATACGCCCGCATGGCGGGAAACATCCAGCATTGTCGCCATCATGCTACCCTGATTAATCGGTTGTCGACAGGTGTCCGGTATCCGTCGGCGTGGACACCGAATGTCGGCGTACCAGTGTCGGACTAAATACATGAGTTACTTCTGGCGTAGGGCATTTCCCTGCCAGCGCTAACGCCAGCTCCGCCGCCTGTGTCGCCATGGTGACGATCGGATACCGAATGGTGGTCAGTCGGGGACGCACATAGCGTGAGACCAGTACATCATCAAAACCGATGAGCGATACTTCGCCCGGCACCCCCACGCCATTATCATTTAATACTCCCATCGCGCCGGCCGCCATCGAGTCGTTATAGCAGGCCACTGCGGTAAAATTTCTGCCGCGACCTAATAACTCAGTCATCGCCTGCTCGCCGCCGCTTTCATCCGGTTCGCCGAACGTCACCAGCCGATCGTTAGCCGGGATATGGCTTTCCGCCAGCGCATCGTAATAGCCCCTCAGGCGATCTTCGGCATCAGATATAGTGTGATTGGAACAGATATACCCAATACGCGTATGACCTTGCTGGATCAGATGCCGGGTCGCCAGCCATGCCCCGTAACGGTCATCCAGCGCGACACAGCGGTGTTCTAACCCCGGTAAAATGCGGTTAATCAGCACCATGCCGGGGATTTGCTTCATTAATGAGGCCAGGTCCGCATCCGGAATCATTTTGGCGTGTACCACTAACGCTGCGCAACGATGACGAATCAACTGTTCAATAGCCTGACGCTCTTTTTGTTCGTTATGATACCCGTTGCCAATCAGTAAAAAATTTCCGGTGTGATACGCCACCTGTTCAACGGCTTTCACCATCGCGCCGAAAAAAGGATCGGAAACGTCGCCGACCACCAGACCGAGGGTTTCCGTTGCCTGCTGTGCCAGCGCGCGCGCGTTGGCGTTAGGGTGATAGCTCAGGGACTCCATTGCGCTGGTCACCGCCAGCCGGGACGCTTCGCTGGCTTTTGGCGAATCGTTAATAACGCGAGAAACGGTGGCGACTGAAACACCGGCCAGTCGGGCTACATCTTTTATGGTCGCCATGATAATACCTATAGTGGGTAAACGCTTACATTACGCCAGTTTTACGGAAAATGAACGTCTGTTCAAGCCTCTTGCCCCGCCGTGTCGGGCAAATGTGACCTGCACGGGAGAAATGCGTCTGTAAAGTGACAATACAAATCTTTCGTTACAGTTTGCGAAGCGCTGTTGCGATTGTCTGCTGGCAGGCCAGCGAGTCAGGTTGATAGAGTGGTGATCCCAGAGGTATTGATAGGTGGAATCAACGTCATTGTTGATCACACGAATTACACCAACCTGCGTAGAGATGCGCAGGTTTTTTTTTGTTTCGCCTGAACCTGTAACAGTAACGGATAATTTACACAACTCGTTGCATTTCCGTTTATTCCTTTGCGTTTTCGGACTGGCGATGCAGACGCGCGAAGCCCACAATCAAGATCCCAGAGGTATTGATTGGTGAGATTATTCGGTACGCTCTTCGTACCTGTCTCTTGCACCAACCTGCGCGGATGCGCAGGTTTTTTTTCGAACCTATTTTGCTATCGCTCCTGTTACGCAACTCGTGTAATCTGCCACAATTCATGTTTTAGCGAATTGTCGGCCAAAGGGAGTTGAAATGCTGTTTGGATTTTTCCGTAACCTGTTTCGCGTGCTTTATCGTGTGCGCGTCACTGGCGATGTCCGGGCGCTACAGGGGAACCGGGTCTTAATTACCCCCAATCACGTTTCATTTATCGATGGTATGCTACTGGCGCTGTTTTTGCCGGTACGGCCTGTCTTTGCGGTATATACCTCCATCAGCCAGCAATGGTATATGCGCTGGTTAACGCCGCTGATCGATTTTGTGCCGCTCGATCCCACTAAACCCATGTCCATTAAACACCTGGTGCGCCTGGTGGAGCAGGGGCGTCCAGTGGTGATTTTCCCGGAAGGGCGGATTTCCGTGACCGGCTCGCTGATGAAAATTTATGACGGCGCAGGCTTTGTGGCGGCAAAATCGGGCGCAACCGTCATTCCGCTCCGTATTGACGGCGCGGAGCTTACGCCTTTCAGTCGCCTTAAAGGTCTGGTTAAACGGCGCTTATTCCCCCGCATTCAGCTTCATATTTTACCGCCGACGCAAATACCGATGCCGGAAGCGCCGCGCGCGCGCGACAGGCGTAAGATAGCGGGTGAGATGCTGCATCAGATCATGATGGAAGCGCGTATGGCGGTGCGCCCGCGCGAGACGTTATACGAATCGTTGCTGGCGGCGCAATATCGTTACGGCGCAGGTAAAAACTGTATTGAGGACATTAACTTTACGCCGGATACGTATCGTAAGTTACTGACCAAGACGCTTTTTGTTGGCCGGATTCTGGAAAAGTACAGCGTTGAGGGCGAGAAAATCGGTTTAATGCTGCCGAATGCCGCCATCAGCGCGGCGGTGATTTTCGGCGCGGTTTCTCGTCGCCGCATTCCGGCCATGATGAACTACACGGCGGGGGTAAAAGGGCTGACCAGCGCGATTACCGCGGCGGAAATTAAAACGATTTTTACCTCCCGCCAGTTCCTCGATAAAGGTAAATTATGGCACCTGCCGGAACAGCTAACGCAGGTTCGCTGGGTTTACCTGGAAGATTTAAAAGCGGACGTCACGCCCTCCGACAAGCTGTGGATTTTTGCCCACCTCCTGGCGCCGCGACTGGCGCAGGTAAAACAGCAGCCGGAAGACGCGGCGATTATTCTTTTTACCTCTGGCTCGGAAGGGCACCCGAAAGGGGTGGTGCACAGCCATAAAAGCATTCTGGCGAACGTCGAGCAGATAAAAACGATTGCGGATTTCACCGCCAATGACCGTTTTATGTCGGCGCTGCCGCTCTTTCACTCGTTCGGTTTGACGGTGGGCCTGTTTACGCCGTTGTTGACCGGCGCGGAAGTGTTTCTTTATCCAAGTCCGCTGCACTATCGCATTGTGCCGGAACTGGTCTATGACCGTAACTGTACCGTGCTGTTTGGTACGTCAACCTTCCTCGGCAACTATGCGCGCTTTGCCAATCCGTATGATTTTTATCGCCTGCGCTATGTGGTGGCCGGTGCGGAAAAACTTCAGGAGAGCACCAAACAACTGTGGCAGGATAAATTCGGTCTGCGCATTCTTGAGGGCTACGGGGTAACGGAATGCGCGCCAGTAGTCTCGATTAACGTGCCGATGGCGGCTAAGCCTGGCACTGTTGGCCGCATTCTGCCTGGCATGGACGCGCGTCTGCTGGCGGTACCCGGTATTGAAAACGGCGGTCGGCTACAGCTGAAAGGGCCGAATATCATGAATGGCTATCTGCGCGTGGAAAAACCGGGCGTGCTGGAGGTGCCGTCGGCGGAAAACGCCAGAGGCGAAACCGAGCGCGGCTGGTACGACACGGGCGATATTGTACGCTTCGATGAAAATGGTTTTGTGCAGATTCAGGGGCGCGCGAAACGCTTTGCGAAAATTGCTGGCGAAATGGTCTCGCTGGAGATGGTCGAGCAACTGGCGCTTGGCGTTTCGGCGGACAAAATGCACGCTACCGCCATTAAAAGCGATGCCAGCAAAGGTGAAGCGCTGGTACTGTTTACGACTGACAGCGAACTCACCCGAGAAAAGTTACAGCACTATGCCCGTGAACACGGTATTCCGGAACTTGCCGTCCCGCGTGATATCCGTTATCTGAAACAGCTTCCCTTGCTTGGCAGCGGGAAACCCGATTTTGTGACGCTGAAAAGTTGGGTGGATGCGCCGGAACAACATCATGAGTGAGTCAGTACGTACTAACACCTCCATCTGGTCGAAAGGGATGCTGTCGGTTATTGTCGCGCAGTTTCTCTCGGCTTTTGGCGATAATGCGCTGCTGTTTGCGACGCTGGCGCTGCTGAAAGCCCAGTTTTATCCGGACTGGAGCCAGCCTGTTCTGCAAATGGTGTTTGTGGGCGCTTACATTCTTTTTGCGCCGTTTGTCGGCCAGATAGCGGACAGCTTTGCCAAAGGCCGGGTGATGATGGTCGCCAATGGTCTTAAACTGGCGGGAGCGGCAGGTATCTGCCTCGGCATAAATCCTTTTGTCGGTTATACGTTGGTCGGGATTGGCGCGGCGGCTTATTCTCCGGCGAAATACGGTATTCTGGGCGAACTGACGACGGGCGATAAGCTGGTGAAAGCCAATGGCCTGATGGAAGCCTCTACGATTGCGGCGATTTTGCTCGGTTCCGTCGCGGGCGGCGTATTGGCCGACTGGCATGTCATCGCCGCGCTGGTTGCCTGCGCGTTGGCCTACGCTGGCGCAGTGGCGGCGAACCTGTTTATCCCGAAGCTTGTGGCGGCGCGTCCAGGACAATCCTGGCGGTTGTCGGCGATGACGCGTAGCTTCTTCTGCGCTTGCGTTGTCCTTTGGCGTAACGGTGAAACGCGTTTTTCGCTGGTGGGGACCGGGCTATTCTGGGGCGCAGGCGTGACGCTGCGTTTTCTGCTGGTGCTGTGGGTGCCGGTGGCGCTGGGGATTACGGATAACGCCACGCCGACTTACCTGAACGCCATGGTGGCGGTAGGCATTGTGGTCGGCGCGGGCGCGGCGGCAAAACTGGTGACGCTGGAGACCGTATCGCGCTGTATGCCCGCCGGGATTTTGATTGGCGTTGTGGTTGCGATCTTCTCATTACAGCACGCATTGCTGCCTGCTTATGCCTTGTTGCTGTTGATAGGTATGCTGGGCGGCTTTTTTGTGGTGCCGCTCAACGCCTTGCTCCAGGAGCGCGGTAAGAAGAGCGTTGGCGCCGGGAATGCCATTGCCGTACAAAATCTGGGCGAGAATAGCGCCATGCTATTAATGCTGGGACTGTACTCGCTGGCGGTGCTGGTTGGCGTTCCGGCAGTGGCGATAGGTATCGGCTTTGGCGTGCTGTTCGCGCTGGCGATCGCGGCGCTGTGGATCTGGCAGCGCCGGCAGGCATCATACTGAGTGAATATGCCGGGCGGCGAGTGCGCGTTACCCGGCTTACATTGTCTCTGTAAGCCCGGAAGCGTAGCGCCACCGGGCACTGACCGTCACGGCGCCGGGTAGGTATAAACCTGATGCGCCGCCTCAATCTCCGCCAGAACCTCTTCGCTTAACGTCAGATGCAGACTTTCCACATTCGTCTTGAGCTGCGCCATCGTGGTTGCGCCCAGTAACGTACTGGCGACAAACGGCTGGCGGCGAACAAAGGCCAGCGCCATCTGCGCCGGATCAAGATTGTGACGCTTCGCGATATCGACGTAGGCGGCAACGGCTTTTTGCGCCTGTTCGCCGCTGTAACGTGTGAAGCGGCTGAACAAGGTATTCCGCGCGCCTGCGGGTTTGGCCCCGTTCAGGTATTTACCGGTTAATGTGCCAAACGCCAGACAGGAATAGGCGAGCAATTCAACACCTTCATACTGGCTGACTTCCGCCAGTCCGACCTCGTAACTGCGGTTTAACAGGCTATAGGGGTTCTGGATCGTGACAATACGCGGCAGGTCATGTTTTTCCGCCAGATGCAGATAGCGCATAACGCCAAACGCTGTCTCATTTGAAACGCCAATATAACGAATCTTACCCGCTCGCTGAAACTCACTTAGCGCGTCTAACGTCTCTAGTAGACTTACTACTGGCGTGGAGTCTGTCCAGTTATAGCCGAGTTTACCGAAGCTGTTAGTGGGGCGCTGCGGCCAGTGCACCTGATACAAATCCAGATAGTCGGTCTGCAATCGGGTCAAGCTGCCGTGTAGCGCTTCGCGAATATTTTTACGATCCAGCGCCTGATGAGGCCGGATGCCTTGATCATTATTACGTGCCGGTCCGCTAACTTTGCTGGCGATGATCAGTTTTTCACGGTTGCCGCGTTTGGCGAGCCAGTTACCGATATAGGACTCCGTCAGCCCTTGTGTTTCCGGGCGCGGCGGTACCGGATACATCTCGGCGGCGTCGATAAGGTTAATGCCATTTGCGATGGCATAGTCGAGCTGTGCGTGAGCGTCGGCTTCGCTGTTTTGTTCACCAAATGTCATTGTGCCCAGCCCTAGCGTACTTACTTCGAGCGAGCTGTGGGGTATACGGTGATAGTGCATAGCCGTTTCCTTTTTATTATGAAGTCAGAAATTCCCGACAAAGGACAATAAAAATGGCAGAGGGAAGGCAAAAGGGAAAGTAAAATTGCAGGCTGCGCGGCGTAATTGTTACCGGGCGTGGTCGCCACGCACCGTTACGGGACGCAGCCTGAAGGCTTGCAGAACGCTGACCTCGATCACAGGCCACCGCTTAACGTTCGATGATTTGAGACACTTCGTCACGGTTGATTTGCATCTCGTTTCCCTGTGCATCGGTATAGCTGACCAGACCGGTATCATCGTCAACTTGTGGTTTTCCATCGGTCAGGATCATACGACCATCTTTCGTCGCCATTACATAATCGCTGCTGCATCCGGATACCGCAAAAGCCAACCCTACTGCGGAAATTACAACTGCCCACTTTTTCATCCGTTTGTCCTCACGTAGCCTGCATCTGATAATAGTCTGTTAATCATATGTCTGATAATAGTCTAGTAATAACGCGCAGCTCTGCATGTCGGAAGCAGCAAAATCTTAATCTGTGAGAAGAAAGGAAATAAAGTGAGTATTCGCTCCCCGGCGGGGGAGCGAGACAGGATTACAGCGGATTCTTTTTATTACGCAACAGGTTCAGGCTCTCTACTGCGATAGAGAAGAACATGGCGAAATAGATATACCCTTTCGGAACGTGAACGTCGAAACTTTCCAGAATCAGGGTAAAGCCAACCAAGATCAGAAAGGAGAGCGCCAGCATTTTTACCGAAGGATGGCGATCGACAAACTCGCCGATGGGCCGTGCCGCAAACATCATGACGCCCACGGCAATAACGACTGCCGCCATCATAATAAACAGATGATCGGAGAGGCCAACCGCTGTGATAACTGAATCAAGGCTGAAAATAATATCCAGCAGCATAATCTGCACTATTGCGCCCAGGAAAGAAGAAACCCGGGTTTTTAACCCTTCTTCTTCGCCTTCGATGGACTCATGGATCTCCTTGCTGGCTTTCCAGATTAAAAATAACCCGCCCAGTAACAGAATGAGATCGCGGGCGGAAATCGCTTCGCCGAAAAGCTCAAACAGCGGATTAGTCAGCCGAGTGACCCAGGCGATTGACGCCAGCAGCGCCAGGCGCATAACCATCGCCGCCGCCAACCCAAGCCGCCGTGCGTGGTTTCGTTGCGCCGTAGGAAGTTTTGCTACCACCAGAGAAAGAAAAATAATGTTGTCGATCCCAAGTACAATCTCCAGCAGCGTCAGCGTACCGAGCGCCAGCCAGGCATTAGGATCGGTTATCCATGCAAATAACATCGAACAAAGTCCTGCCAAAAAAAGAAGCGGTAATTATAGGCCCGTCGAGTGACGGGCGAAAGCCCAGGCTGAATTTGCGCAACCAGGAACGGTGTAAAATAGCGGCGACAATACGCTTACGTTTATCCGGCATCGGCCCGATGCGTAGCCATAGCGGAGGCGCATTTGCGTGTAATGGACGTTACGGATTCTGCAATAAAAAATGGCGAGCCAGCAGCGCCTGCGTAAAATTTTTTTTCAGATAAAATCCACGCGGTAGCGTCAAAATAGGTTCCCCGCGCGCGCCGATAGCCTCGGTGAGCGCCCTGGCATTGGCGGCTTTGGGTCGCAGTTGCAAGACTTCGCCATGGCGGGCGGTAATGCGTTCCACCTGGCCCAGCACTATCATGTCCATCAGCTCTTCCCAGTCGAGGCGTAGCTGCCTGTCCTCTTCTTCACTCGGACTCCAGAGTAGCGGCGAACCTACGCGGCGTTCGGCTAACGGTATGCTGCGATCGCCTTCGACCGGTACCCATAGCACGCGCTTCAATTTATGCCGTACGTGACTTGTCTCCCAGGTCACGCCGCTGTTACCGGTTAACGGCGCCACGCAAACAAAGGTTGTTTCCAGAGGACGACCCAGACTATCCACCGGGATGGTTTTCAGTTCTACGCCTAACGCGGCGAAATCCTGCTCCGGCTTGCTCCCGGCGCTGGCGCCGAGCCAGATCTCCAGCAAGACGCCGATCCAGCCTTTGTCTCGCTTCAAATCTTTAGGCGTGGTAATGCCGGCCATCGCCGCCAGCTCGCCTAACGTATAGCCGGAAAGCTGCCGCGCCTGGGCTAACAGCAATGCTTCCGAAGCAGGCGGAGTCAGTAGCGGACAAAGAGCGGACATGACAATTACCTTAGGTCAAAAAGTGAGCAGTGATTTTATACCGTATGGGCAGAGTTTATCTTTTTCTGTGTCTTATATTCAATAGACTGATTTTTATTGCCTTTTTTGTGTTGTTTCTTCGTGTTGCGCAACGCTGAAGCGGGTTTTCCAATTCTGGTCACTGACAATAAACAGGATCTTACACTATGTTATCCACAGAAAGTTGGGATAACTGTGTAAAACCACCACTACTGTTTCCATTTACAGCCTTGACGTGCGACGAAAATCGAAAATTCAGACAAATAGTGCGTAAGTTATTGGCACAATCTGTGGATAAAACCGACGCTGGTTGATCTTTCATCAGCATAAGGATCTTAGATGTGATGCTGGTCACGCTTTATGAAGGTGGCATGTAAGATTTGTCTATAACACAATGAATATAATGAACTATTTTTACTGCCTCCAGTATGAGGAATTCAGACTGTTCTGGGTTTTCCCGTGGTAATTCCATACTTCTTCACAACTATATCCACAGAAAAGGTGAATAAAATGGCGCAAGGGCGTCATCATCTGTTTATAACTCGGCTATTTACTGTGAGTTATTCAATTGTTATTAGGCTGTGTCACTATTACAGAGTGGTTTACCGCCTCACTGGAGTATGAAACAATCGTTCATATATAAGGTTTATGTTGAGGTAGTCCGGTGATTGATGACGATGGCTACCGCCCAAATGTAGGTATCGTAATTTGTAATCGTCAGGGGCAGGTGATGTGGGCCCGGCGATTTGGTCAGCACTCCTGGCAGTTCCCGCAGGGCGGGATAAATCCAGGGGAGTCGGCAGAACAGGCGATGTACCGGGAACTGTTTGAAGAAGTTGGGTTAAGCCGTAAAGATGTGCGGATCCTTGCTTCTACTCGCAACTGGTTGCGTTACAAGTTACCAAAACGTTTGGTGCGTTGGGACACAAAGCCGGTATGTATCGGCCAGAAACAAAAGTGGTTTCTTTTGCAGTTAATGAGCGCCGACGCCGAAATCAATATGCAAACCAGCAGTACGCCGGAGTTTGACGGCTGGCGCTGGGTAAGTTACTGGTATCCGGTTCGACAAGTGGTGTCATTTAAACGCGATGTCTACCGCAGGGTAATGAAAGAGTTTGCAAGTGTTGTCATGGCGCTTCAGGATAATCCCCCTAAGCTACAAAGCGCGCCTGCTTATCGACGTAAAAGAGGTTAAGCCACGCAAATTATGCTCACTCGCCTGCGCGAAATAGTCGAAAAAGTGGCCAGTGCGCCGCGTCTGAACGAGGCGCTGAATATTCTGGTCACGGATATCTGTCTTGCGATGGATACAGAGGTTTGCTCGGTTTACCTGGCCGATCATGACCGACGCTGTTATTACCTGATGGCGACGCGGGGGTTGAAAAAACCGCGTGGTCGAACCGTTGCGCTTGCGTTTGATGAGGGGATCGTCGGTCTGGTGGGCAGACTGGCGGAGCCCATTAACCTTGCCGATGCGCAAAAACATCCCAGCTTTAAATACATTCCTTCGGTAAAAGAGGAGCGTTTTCGCGCGTTTCTCGGCGTGCCGATCATTCAGCGTCGCCAACTTCTCGGCGTGCTGGTCGTACAGCAGCGCGAATTGCGCCAGTACGATGAAAGCGAAGAGTCTTTCCTCGTCACGCTCGCTACGCAGATGGCGGCTATCCTGTCACAGTCGCAGGTCACAGCGCTGTTCGGGCAATACCGGCAGACGCGAATCCGCGCGCTTCCTGCGGCGCCGGGCGTGGCTATCGCAACGGGCTGGCAAGACGCGACCATGCCGCTGATGGAACAGGTTTACGAAGCGTCTACGCTGGATACCTCTCTTGAACGCGAACGACTGACCGGCGCGCTGGAAGAGGCGGCGAACGAATTCCGACGATACAGCAAACGCTTTGCCGCCGGCGCGCAAAAAGAGACGGCGGCCATTTTCGATCTGTACTCACACCTGCTTTCAGATGCCAGACTGCGTCGCGAACTCTTCGCCGAGGTCGACAAAGGCGCTGTTGCGGAGTGGGCCGTTAAAAAAATCATCGAAAAATTTGCCGAGCAATTTGCGGCGCTAACCGATAACTACCTCAAAGAACGTGCGGGAGACTTACGCACGCTGGGGCAGCGGCTGTTATTCCACCTTGATGATTCAGTTCAGGGGCCAAACGCCTGGCCGGAACGTTTTATTCTGGTCGCGGATGAGCTGTCGGCGACCACCCTGGCGGAGCTGCCGCAGGACAGGCTGGCGGGCGTTGTAGTGCGCGACGGCGCGGCAAACTCGCATGCGGCGATTATGGTGCGCGCGCTCGGTATCCCGACCGTCATGGGCGCGGATATCCAGCCTTCGGTGCTACATCGCCGTACGTTGGTGGTGGATGGCTATCGCGGTGAATTACTGGTCGATCCTGAACCCGTGCTTATTCAGGAATATCAGCGGCTCATTAGTGAAGAGATAGAACTCAGTCGTCTGGCGGAGGACGACGTCAATCTTCCCGCCCAACTGAAAAGCGGCGAGCGAGTCAAAGTGATGCTGAATGCCGGGCTCAGTCCCGAGCATGAGGAAAAGTTAGGCAGTCGGATCGACGGTATCGGCCTGTACCGTACTGAAATTCCCTTTATGCTGCAAAGCGGGTTTCCCTCGGAAGAAGAGCAGGTGGCGCAGTATCAAGGGATGCTGCAAATGTTTAACGATAAACCGGTGACGCTGCGGACCCTGGATGTGGGAGCGGATAAGCAACTGCCCTATATGCCGATCAGCGAGGAGAACCCGTGCCTGGGCTGGCGCGGGATCCGCATTACGCTGGATCAGCCGGAGATCTTTTTGATCCAGGTCCGCGCGATGCTGCGCGCCAATGCGGCGACTGGCAACCTCAGCATTTTGTTGCCGATGGTCACCAGTATTGATGAAGTCGATGAAGCGCGGCGTCTGATCGAACGCGCCGGGCGCGAGGTCGAGGAGATGATCGGCTATGCGATCCCGAAACCGCGTATCGGCATTATGCTGGAAGTACCATCAATGGTATTTATGCTGCCGCATCTGGCTAACCGGATCGACTTTATCTCGGTCGGCACCAACGATTTAACGCAATATATCCTGGCGGTAGATCGCAACAATACCCGCGTGGCCAGTATTTACGACAGTCTGCATCCGGCTATGCTGCGCGCACTGTCCATGATCGCGCAGGAAGCCGAAAAAAATGGCCTCGATCTTCGCTTGTGCGGCGAGATGGCGGGCGATCCGATGTGCGTGGCGATTCTTATCGGTCTGGGATATCGCCATCTTTCGATGAATGGCCGTTCGGTAGCGCGTGTGAAATATCTGCTGCGGCATATCGATTTTGAAGACGCGCAAACCCTTGCCAGACGCAGCCTTGAGGCGCAGATGGCGACCGAGGTGCGTCATCAGGTGGCGGCGTTTATGGAGCGCCGTGGGATGGGGGGATTGATTCGCGGAGGGTTGTAACGACTGGAGCGGGAAAAGAGAGTGATTGTGGATTCACGGCGCAGACAACACGCCTGCAAGATGAAAGACAATGCGTATACATATCTTTTAACGGTAATCGGCATCTCGCTTTTAACCCTTGTGCTATTATTCGCACCTTTGGAGCGTCTGCAACGCGCAGGCGCGCTTATCAATCGCTATCTCTTCAGCGAAATAACAAGAAATTGTGGTGACAGATGACCAGTAGCTATCTGCATTTTCCGGACTTTGATCCGGTCATTTTCTCAATTGGGCCCGTCGCGCTTCACTGGTATGGCTTGATGTATCTGGTGGGATTCGTTTTCGCGATGTGGTTGGCGGTGCGTCGCGCTAACCGTCCGGGAAGCGGTTGGACCAAAAACGAAGTTGAAAATTTACTCTATGCAGGTTTCCTGGGGGTCTTCCTGGGGGGGCGTATTGGCTATGTCCTGTTTTATAACTTCCCTCTGTTTCTGGATAACCCGCTCTATTTATTCCGCGTCTGGGACGGCGGCATGTCCTTCCACGGCGGGCTTATCGGCGTGATACTGGTGATGATTATTTTCGCCAGGCGCACGAAGCGCTCGTTCTTTCAGGTGTCTGATTTTATTGCGCCGTTAATTCCGTTCGGCCTGGGCGCCGGGCGTCTGGGCAACTTTATCAACGGTGAATTGTGGGGGCGCGTCGATCCTAACTTCCGGTTTGCCATGCTCTTTCCTGGCTCACGCGCGGAAGATATTGCGCTGCTGCCGTCACATCCGCAATGGCAGCCTATTTTTGATACCTACGGCGTATTGCCGCGCCACCCTTCCCAGTTGTATGAACTGGCATTAGAAGGCGTGGTGCTGTTTATCATCCTTAATCTCTTTATTCGCAAACCGCGTCCGATGGGCGCAGTCTCCGGATTATTCCTGATTGGCTACGGCGCGTTTCGTATCATTGTTGAATTCTTCCGCCAGCCGGACGCGCAATTTACCGGCGCGTGGGTACAGTACATCAGCATGGGGCAGATTCTCTCTATCCCGATGATTATCGCTGGCGCGATCATGATGGTTTGGGCATATCGCCGCCGCCCGCAGCAACACGTTTCCTGAGGAACCATGAAACAGTATTTAGAACTGATGCAAAAAGTGCTGGATGAAGGCACACAGAAAAACGACCGTACCGGCACCGGCACGCTTTCCATTTTTGGCCATCAGATGCGTTTTAACCTGCAGGAAGGCTTTCCGCTGGTGACGACAAAACGCTGCCATTTACGTTCAATTATTCACGAACTGCTATGGTTTTTGCAGGGCGATACCAACATCGCTTACCTGCACGAAAATAATGTCACCATCTGGGACGAATGGGCCGATGAGAACGGCGATTTAGGCCCGGTTTATGGTAAGCAGTGGCGTGCATGGCCAACACCGGATGGCCGCCATATCGATCAGATCGCCACGGTTTTAAGCCAGCTTAAAAACGACCCGGACTCTCGTCGTATTATCGTTTCTGCGTGGAACGTCGGCGAGCTGGATAAGATGGCGCTGGCGCCGTGTCACGCCTTTTTCCAGTTTTATGTCGCAGATGGAAAACTCTCCTGTCAGCTTTATCAGCGCTCCTGCGATGTGTTCCTCGGTCTGCCGTTCAACATTGCCAGCTACGCGTTACTGGTGCATATGATGGCGCAACAGTGCGACCTGGACGTCGGCGATTTTGTCTGGACCGGCGGCGACACGCACCTGTACAGCAACCATATGGAGCAGACGCACCTGCAATTAAGCCGTGAACCGCGCGCGCTGCCGAAGTTGGTCATTAAGCGTAAACCCGATTCGCTTTTTGACTACCGGTTCGATGATTTCGAAATTGAAGGCTATGATCCGCACCCCGGTATTAAAGCGCCGGTCGCTATCTAAGCGTTGACGATCCTGCCATAACCGACGTCATCGCGCGTCGGTTTTTTTTACCCTTAGTCTCAATCTTCGGCGCGGATTCCTGAAATTTTGCAACGCGCTGCAAGACATGAACTTTTTTCCGTAACGCGCCGAACAATCTGTATTTGGCGCTCGTTATTTTTTCCCCGCCCGCCATACTGCCGACATGAAAAAACAACAGGGCTATACGCTCATTGAAACGGTGGTCGCGATGTCGCTCATTATCATTCTCAGCGCCACAGGACTTTATGGCTGGCAACGCTGGCAGCAGCAACAGCGCCTGTGGCAAACCGCATGTCAGGTGCGGGATTACCTGCTGCAACTTCGTGAGGACGCTCACTGGCATAACCGCGATCACATTCTTCGCGTGGTCAGCGAAGGCGGTTCATGGTGCTTTGTCAGCTCTGTTGCTACGCAAACATCGTGTACGCCATCTTCCCCCTTTGTGTTTACGCCCGACTGGCGTGATGTCGTCCTTGCCGATATCACGCCGTCGTTAGCCTTCTTTGGCCTGCGCAATACGGCATGGGCAGGGCACATCGTACTGAAAAACGCTGCCGGAGAGTGGCGTCTGGTCGTCTCCTCCTGGGGGCGAATCAGGCTATGCGAGCGTAACGAGGCCGCCACGTGTCAATAACCACGCGGGGGTTCTCGCTACTGGAGGTCGTGCTGGCGATGGCGATAGGTTCCATTTTACTGCTTGGGTCCGCACGATTTTTACCGGCGCTACAGCGTGAGATCTGGCACAACACGCGACAGTTATCGCTGGAAGATGAAATCTGGCAGCGAACCTATACCGTAGCGAAGCATCTTCAACGTGCGGGTTACTGCCATGGCCACTGTATTGGCGAAGGGTTACATCTTGCCGAACAGGGGCAATGTGTCATCGTTCAGTGGGACGGGAATAATAACGGTGTCTGGGATACCATACCGGCGAAAGAGGCCGACCAGACCGGGTTTCGTGTGAAGGATAACGTTCTGGAGACATTACGCGGAGCAACATCTTGCCAGGGTAAGGGATGGGAAAAAATGACCGATCCCAATACGGTACTCATCACGGCGTTTACCGTTGAGCGCCGGGATATAACGGGATTCTCGCCAGTGCTCATGCTGCATCTGCGCGGCGCCAGCAAAGCCGAGCCTCAGACGGTTATTGACGCGCAATACAGCGTAACGGGATTTAATCTGTGAATCGGGAACGTGGCGCTTCTTCGATAATACTGGCGCTTTTAATACTGATTCTGGGTAGTCTGCTACTGCAAGGCGTAAATCAGCAGCAGGCCAGCTATGCCGCCCGCGTGACGACGCAGAGCATGGCGATACCACGCCAGGCGCTCGTACAGTCGGCGCTGGAATGGGGGCGGGGGCAGCTATGGTCAGGCGTAACCGAAATGGAATGTCGGCGCTATTCCTCTTCAGGAGCAAGAGTCTGTTTGCGGAGATTATCGGGGGATGAGGTGGTGATGGCGGCGCAAGATGACGGCATGACGTTATGGCGTTTGGGCAACGTCATTCAGGGAAGTATTGTCTTTTCTCCCCACGGCTGGAGTGATTTTTGTCCGTTAAAAGAGGTGGCGTTATGTCGCATCCCCTGAATTTACAACGCGGGTTTAGCCTCCCGGAAGTTTTAGTGGCGATGGTTCTAATGGTAATGATCGTCACCGCGCTGTCAGGCTATCAGCGGGTATTAATGCACAGTTTTGCATTACGACACCAGTATCTCCAGATCTGGCGGCAGGCGTGGCAGCAAACGGCGCTGTATCCATTTTCGCCTGCTGAAGGGTGGAAGGCCAACCGGATGCAGACAATGCAATCGGGATGTGTCAGCATCAGCGTCACGATGGTTTCACCCTCTGGCAGGCAGGGGCAGATGACGCGCTTGCATTGTCCAAATCGTTAATCGTCAGGAGTAATTATGTTAAGGGTCTACCACTCCAATCGTCTGGATGTGCTGGAAGCGTTGATGGAGTTCATCGTCGAACGCGAGCAGCTGGATGATCCCTTTGAACCAGAAATGATTCTGGTACAAAGCACGGGTATGGCGCAGTGGCTGCAGATGACCCTTTCACAAAAGTTTGGTATTGCGGCGAATATCGCTTTTCCGTTACCGGCGAGTTTTATCTGGGAGATGTTTGTCCGCGTGTTGCCGGATATCCCCAAAGAAAGCGCTTTCAGCAAACAAAGCATGAGCTGGAAACTGATGACCTTGCTGCCACAGTTGCTGGATAAGGATGAGTTTGTACTGCTGCGCCATTATCTGACCGACGACACCGATAAACGCAAACTCTTTCAGCTTTCCGCGCGCGCTGCCGACCTGTTCGATCAGTATCTGGTTTATCGGCCTGACTGGCTTACGCAGTGGGAAGCAGGAAAAACCGTGGAAGGTCTGGGGGAGGCGCAAAACTGGCAGGCGCCGCTGTGGAAAGCATTGGTGGAATATACCGCCGCGCTGGGGCAGCCACGCTGGCATCGCGCCAATCTCTACCAACGCTTTATTCAAACGCTGGAAAGCGCGACCGCCTGCCCGCTAGGGTTGCCGTCCCGCGTTTTTATTTGCGGCATTTCCGCGTTACCGCCAGTGTATCTCAGAGCGTTGCAGGCGCTGGGCAAACATATTGAAATCCATCTCCTTTTTACTAATCCGTGTCGGTATTACTGGGGGGACATTAAAGACCCAGCCTGGCTGGCAAAACTCATGGCCCGCCAGCGTCGTCACAGTTTTGAAGACCGTCATTTACCGTTGTTCCGTGAAAACCAGAATCCGGAAGCCTTATTTAACAGCGACGGTGAACAGGATATCGGTAATCCGCTACTGGCCTCATGGGGAAAACTGGGGCGGGATTATATCTACCTGCTATCTGAACTGGAAAACAGCCAGGAGCTGGATGCGTTTGTTGATATTACGCCAGATAATCTTTTGCATCGGATTCAGGCGGATATTCTTGAACTGGAAAGCCATGCGGTGGCGGGCGTAAACCTTGAGGAGTATTCGCGCAGCGACAATAAGCGTCTGCTCGATCCCGAGGATAACAGCCTCTCTTTTCACGTTTGTCACAGCCCGCAGCGCGAGGTGGAAATACTGCACGATCGCCTGCTGGCGATGCTGGAAGCCGATCCGACACTAACGCCGCGCGACATTATCGTTATGGTGGCTGATATTGACAGCTATAGCCCGTTTATCCAGGCGGTATTTGGTAGCGCGCCAACGGAGCGCTATCTGCCTTATGCCATTTCCGATCGGCGGGCGCGTCAGTCACATCCGGTGTTACAGGCATTTATCAGCCTACTTTCGTTACCGGACAGCCGCTTCGTCTCCGAGGATGTTCTGGCGTTGTTAGACGTACCGGTATTGGCTGCCCGATTTACGATCAACGAAGAAGGGCTGCGTTATTTGCGCTTGTGGGTCAATGAGTCAGGCATTCGCTGGGGAATTGACGATGACAACGTACGCGAGCTGGAACTTCCTGCCACGGGGCAGCATACGTGGCAATTTGGCCTGACGCGTATGCTGCTGGGGTATGCCATGGAAAGCGCCCAGGGCGAGTGGCAGTCGGTTCTGCCTTATGACGAATCCAGCGGTCTGATTGCTGAGCTGGTCGGGCATCTGGCTTCGCTGCTGATGCAGCTTAATATCTGGCGGCGCGGTCTGGCGCAGGAGCGACCGCTGGAAGAGTGGTTGCCCGTTTGTCGCGACATGCTCAATGATTTCTTCCTGCCCGATGCGGACACGGAAGCGGCAATGACATTGATTGAACAGCAGTGGCAGGCCATTATCGCCGAAGGCGTCGCGGCGGAATATGGCGACGCGGTACCGATTTCGCTACTGCGGGATGAACTGGCGCAGCGTCTGGATCAGGAACGTATTAGCCAGCGCTTCCTGGCGGGCCCCATCAATATTTGTACGCTGATGCCGATGCGTTCCATTCCGTTCAGAGTCGTTTGCCTGCTGGGAATGAACGACGGCGTATACCCGCGCCAGCTTGCGCCGTTGGGCTTTGACCTGATGAGCCAAAAACCCATGCGCGGGGATCGTAGCCGTCGCGACGATGACCGATACCTGTTTCTGGAAGCGTTAATCTCGGCGCAGCAGACGCTGTATATCAGCTACATCGGTCGCTCCATCCAGGATAATAGCGAACGCTTTCCCTCTGTACTGGTGCAAGAATTGGTGGATTACATCGGACAAAGCCACTATTTGCCGGGCGACGAAACGCTGACCTGTGATGAGAGCGAAGCACGAGTCAAAGCGCATATTACGCGTCTGCATACCCGTATGCCTTTTGATGCGCAAAATTACCAACCCGGCGAACAGCAAAGCTATGCCAGAGAGTGGTTGCCTGCGGCGAGTCAGTCGGGAAAAGCGCATTCTGACTTTGTGCAGCCGCTTCCTTTTACGATGCCGGAAACATTGACTCTGGAAAGTCTGCAGCGTTTTTGGGCCCATCCGGTACGCGCATTTTTTCAGATGCGGCTTCAGGTTAATTTCCGCTCGGAAGAGAGTGAGATTCCTGATGCGGAACCGTTTGAATTAGAGGGATTGACGCGATATCAACTTAACCAACAGTTGCTCAATACGCTGGTTGAAGAGGACGACGCCGAACGCTTGTTTCGCCGTTTCCGGGCTGCGGGAGAGCTGCCTTACGGCGCGTTTGGCGAAATATTCTGGGATGCGCAATGTCAGGAGATGCAACAACTGGCAAGCCGGGTCATCGCCTGCCGTAAGCCGAGCCAAAGCCTGGAAGTGGATCTGCTTTGCAATGGCGTTCAGCTAACCGGCTGGCTACCGCAGGTACAGGAGGATGGATTATTGCGCTGGCGTCCCGCTTTAATCAGCGTTGCGCAAGGTGTGCAACTTTGGCTGGAACACCTTGTCTATTGTGCCAGCGGCGGGAGTGGCGAAAGTCGTCTGTTTTTGCGCAAAGAGGGAGAATGGCGATTTCAGCCTCTTGATAAAGCGCAGGCAATGGCTTACCTGGCGCAACTGATTGAAGGCTACCGGGAAGGCATGTCTTCTCCGCTATTGGTACTGCCGGAAAGCGGCGGCGCATGGATAAAAGCCTGTTATGACGCTGAAAATGATGTCATGTTAGACGACGATGATACCTTACAGAAGGCCAGGACAAAGTTTTTACAGGCTTATGAAGGCAACATGATGGTGAGCGGCGAAGGCGAAGATATCTGGTATCAACGTCTTTGGCGTCAGCTGGAATCTGAAACGTTGCAGGCTATCATTGCGCAGTCCCGGCATTACCTGTTACCGCTGTTTCGTTTTAATCAGTCTCGTTGATTGTATGAAAATCGCGCCATTAAAAGGCTTCGACTATGATGCGCTCTTCGTCACGGACTGATTACTGATAAAAAGATGCTGCCTGGTTCAGCACAATAATATCCCGTTCTGCTCAGGTCGATGGTTTACGTGACCATACAGATGAGTGGGAATGAAAGTTAATGATGAGGTCCGTGAATGCCCCGCAGCACCTGGTTCAAAGCGTTATTGTTATTGGTCGCCCTCTGGGGGCCTGCAGTTCAGGCGGATATCGGTTGGCAACCGCTGCAAGAAACTATCCGTAAAAGCGATAAAGATACCCGGCAGTATCAGGCGATACGTCTTGATAATGACATGGTGGTGTTGCTGGTATCCGATCCGCAGGCTGTAAAGTCTCTTTCAGCGTTAGTGGTGCCCGTTGGATCGCTTGAAGATCCTGAGGCTCATCAGGGGCTTGCTCATTATCTTGAGCATATGTGCCTGATGGGGTCAAAAAAATATCCGCAGGCGGATAGCCTTGCCGAATACCTTAAAAGACATGGCGGTAGCCACAACGCCAGCACCGCGCCTTATCGAACAGCCTTCTACCTGGAGGTTGAAAACGACGCGCTTCCAGGCGCCGTAGATCGCCTGGCCGACGCCATTGCCGCGCCATTGCTCGATAAAAAGTATGCCGAACGCGAACGAAACGCGGTGAATGCCGAGCTGACGATGGCGCGCACCCGCGACGGTATGCGTATGGCGCAGGTAAGCGCCGAAACCATTAACCCGGCGCATCCAGGCTCGCACTTTTCAGGCGGCAATCTGGAAACGCTAAGCGATAAGCCGGGCAATCCGGTGCAACAGGCGCTGATCGCTTTTCATGAAAAATACTATTCATCTAATCTGATGAAGGCGGTGATTTACAGTAATAAACCCTTGCCGGAACTGGCGCGTATTGCCGCCGCAACCTATGGTCGCGTGCCGAATAAACAGATTAAAAAACCGGAAATTAACGTACCTGTCATCACCGAGGCGCAGAAGGGCATCATTATTCATTACGTGCCGGCGCTACCGCGTAAAGTGTTGCGCGTGGAGTTTCGTATTGATAACAATAGCGCGCAGTTCCGCAGCAAGACCGATGAACTGGTCTCTTATCTGATTGGCAATCGTAGCCCGGGGACGCTCTCTGACTGGCTGCAAAAACAAGGACTGGTCGAAGGTATTAGCGCGGATTCCGATCCGATTGTTAATGGTAACAGCGGCGTATTTGCCATTTCGGCAACGCTGACTGATAAAGGTTTGGCCAATCGTGATGAAGTCGTCGCAGCTATCTTTAGCTATCTCAATACGTTACGTGAAAAAGGGATAGATAAACGTTACTTTGACGAGCTGGCGCATGTGCTGGATCTCGACTTCCGCTATCCGTCGATTACCCGCGATATGGACTATGTCGAATGGCTGGCGGACACTATGATCCGCGTCCCGGTAGCGCATACGCTGGATGCGGCGAATATCGCCGATCGTTACGATCCTGCCGCTATCAAAAATCGCCTGGCGATGATGACGCCGCAGAATGCGCGCATCTGGTACATCAGTCCCCAGGAACCCCATAATAAGATTGCGTATTTTGTGGATGCGCCTTATCAGGTCGATAAGATTAGCGAACAGACGTTTAAAAACTGGCAGCAAAAAGCACAGGGCATTGCGTTGTCGCTGCCGGAGTTAAACCCCTATATTCCTGATGATTTCACGCTTGTGAAGAATGACAAAAACTACGTGCGGCCAGAACTGATTGTCGATAAAGCGGATTTGCGCGTGGTTTATGCGCCGAGTCGTTATTTCGCCAGCGAGCCAAAAGCTGACGTGAGCGTGGTATTGCGTAACCCGCAGGCGATGGACAGCGCCCGCAATCAGGTACTGTTCGCCCTTAATGATTATCTGGCGGGAATGGCGCTCGATCAGCTCAGCAACCAGGCGGCAGTGGGCGGCATTAGCTTTTCTACTAACGCCAACAATGGTCTGATGGTCACTGCGAACGGTTATACCCAGCGTTTGCCGCAGCTTTTCCTGGCGTTGCTGGAAGGATATTTTAGCTACGACGCCACGGAAGAACAGCTGGCGCAGGCGAAATCCTGGTATACGCAGATGATGGATTCTGCGGAGAAGGGAAAAGCCTACGAGCAGGCGATTATGCCGGTGCAGATGATTTCGCAGGTGCCTTATTTTTCCCGTGATGAACGTCGCGCTTTGCTGCCGTCCATTACGTTGAAAGAGGTAATGGCCTATCGTAATGCGTTAAAAACGGGCGCTCGTCCGGAATTTCTGGTTATAGGGAATATGAGCGAAGCCCAGGCGACCTCTCTGGCGCAAGATGTTCAAAAACAGCTCGCGGCGAACGGATCGGCGTGGTGTCGCAACAAAGACGTGGTGGTTGAGAAAAAGCAGTCCGTAATATTTGAAAAAGCGGGCAGTAGCACCGACTCCGCGTTAGCCGCGGTCTTTGTCCCGGTCGGCTACGACGAGTACGTCAGCGCCGCCTACAGCGCGATGTTAGGTCAGATTGTTCAACCGTGGTTTTACAATCAGCTACGAACCGAAGAGCAACTGGGATACGCCGTTTTCGCCTTTCCGATGAGCGTTGGCCGTCAGTGGGGAATGGGATTCCTGCTACAGAGCAACGATAAACAGCCCTCTTACCTGTGGCAACGCTATCAGGCATTTTTCCCTGACGCCGAGGCGAAGCTGAGGGCGATGAAGCCGGAAGAGTTCGCCCAAATTCAGCAGGCGATCATTACGCAAATGCGCCAGGCGCCGCAAACGTTGGGCGAAGAAGCATCCCGTTTAAGCAAGGATTTCGATCGGGGTAATATGCGCTTTGACTCGCGTGATAAAATCATCGCTCAGATAAAATTGCTGACGCCACAAAAGCTTGCCGACTTCTTCCACCAGGCGGTGGTGGAACCACAAGGTATGGCAATATTGTCACAGATTGCCGGTAGCCAGAATGGAAAAGCAGAATACGTGCATCCGACAGGCTGGAAAGTGTGGGATAACGTCAGCGCATTGCAGCAAACGTTACCTCTAATGAGCGAAAAGAATGAATGATGTCGCCGAGACTCTTGATCCTCTGCGCTTGCCCCTGACAGGCGAGCGTCTGATTGAAGCATCAGCGGGCACAGGCAAAACGTTTACTATCGCGGCGCTGTATCTGCGGTTATTGCTCGGTCTGGGCGGCAGTGCCGCATTTCCCCGTCCGTTGACCGTTGAAGAACTGCTGGTGGTAACCTTTACGGAGGCCGCCACTGAAGAGCTGCGTGGGCGAATTCGCAGTAATATCCATGAGTTGCGCATCGCCTGTCTGCGGGAAAGCACGGATAATCCGCTGTATGCCCGCTTGCTGGAAGAAATTAGCGACAAAAAGCAGGCCGCGCAGTGGTTATTACTGGCGGAACGACAAATGGATGAGGCCGCGGTTTTTACCATCCACGGTTTTTGCCAGCGTATGCTCAGCCTGAACGCTTTCGAATCCGGTATGTTGTTTGAGCAACAGCTTATTGAAGACGAATCTTTGTTGCGTTATCAGGCCTGCGCCGATTTCTGGCGGCGTCATTGCTATCCGCTGCCGCGCGACATCGCGCAGGTGGTGTTTGACGTATGGAAGGGGCCGAAGGCGCTCTTAAAGGATATCGATCGTTATCTGCAGGGCGAAGCGCCGGTCATTAAAGCGCCGCCATCGCAGGAGGAGACGCTGGCATCGCGTCATGAACAGATCCTGGCGCGCATCAACCAGGTGAAGCAGCAGTGGTGTGAGGCGGTTAGCGAGCTGGACGCGCTAATCGAATCATCCGGCATCGATCGCAGAAAATTCAACCGCGGCAATCAGGCGAAATGGATCGAAAAGATCACCGCGTGGGCGCAAGAAGAGACCAAAAATTATCAATTACCCGAGGCGTTGGGAAAATTTTCACAGCGTTTTTTAGCTGAGCGCACCAAAGCTGGCGGCGTGACGCCCCAGCACCCATTGTTTGTCGCCATTGATAACCTGTTGGGCGAACCGCTATCGATTAAAGATCTGGTTCTTACCCGAGCGCTCTCAGAGATCCGTGAAACGGTGGCTCAGGAAAAACGACGGCGCGGCGAGCTGGGGTTTGACGATATGCTCAGCCGTTTAGATACCGCGCTGCGTAGTGAAAGCGGCGAGGCGCTGGCTACGGCGATTCGTACCCGTTTTCCGGTGGCGATGATCGATGAATTTCAGGATACCGACCCACAACAGTACCGTATTTTTCGCCGTATCTGGCGACATCAACCCGATACGGCGCTATTGCTGATTGGCGATCCTAAACAGGCGATTTATGCGTTTCGTGGCGCGGATATCTTTACCTACATGAAGGCTCGCAGCGAAGTGAGCGCGCACTATACGCTTGACACTAACTGGCGCTCCGCGCCGGGGATGGTGAATAGCGTTAACAAGCTGTTCAGTCAGATGAACGACGCCTTTATGTTCCGCGATATTCCCTTCAGTCCGGTAAAGTTTGCGCCCAGAAACCAGTCGCTGCAATTTAAAGTGAATGACGCGCCTCAACCGGCGATGACCCTGTGGCTAATGGAGGGGGAAAGCTGCGGTTCGGGCGATTATCAAAGTTATATGGCGCAGGTGTGCGCCACGCAAATTCGCGACTGGCTGCGCGCCGGACAAACGGGCGACGCGCTGCTGACGAATGGCGATTCGTCGCGGCCCGTTCGCGCCTCGGATATCAGCGTGCTGGTGCGCAGCAGGCGTGAGGCCGCGCTGATACGGGATGCGCTGACCTTACTGGCGATCCCCTCCGTCTATCTTTCTAACCGCGACAGCGTATTCGAAACGCTCGAAGCGCAGGAAATGCTGTGGGTGTTGCAGGCGGTGATGGCGCCCGAACGTGAGAATACGCTACGTAGCGCTCTGGCGACATCAATGATGGGCCTTACCGCGCTGGATATCGAAACGCTTAACAATGATGAAAATGCGTGGGATGCGGTTGTCGAAGAGTTTGATGGCTACCGGCAGATTTGGCATAAACGCGGCGTGATGCCTATGCTGCGCGCGCTAATGTCGGCGCGCAATATTGCTGAAAACCTGTTGGCGACAGCGGGAGGCGAACGTCGGCTGACGGATATTCTGCATATTAGCGAACTGTTACAGGAAGCCGGTTCGCAGCTGGAAAGCGAACATGCGCTGGTGCGTTGGCTGGCGCAACATATCCTTGAACCCGATAGCAATGCTTCCAGCCAGCAACTACGTCTGGAAAGCGATAAGCATCTGGTGCAAATCGTCACCATTCATAAATCGAAAGGTCTGGAATACCCGCTGGTCTGGTTACCTTTTATCACCCATTTCCGCGTGCAGGACCAGGCTTTTTATCACGACAGGCACTCCTACGAGGCGGTGCTGGACCTTAGTCACGCCGAAGAGAGCATAGCACTGGCGGAAGCCGAACGCCTGGCGGAAGATCTGCGCCTACTTTATGTCGCGCTGACCCGTGCAGTGTGGCATTGCAGCCTCGGCGTCGCGCCGTTGGTGCGGCGTCGCAGCGATAAGAAAGGCGAGACGGATGTGCACCAAAGCGCGCTTGGGCGACTCCTGCAAAAAGGCGAACCGATGGATGCCGCAGGCCTTCGCGCCTGTATTGAGGCGCTATGCGACGAGGATATCGTGTGTCGAACGCCAGGCAGTACGGATAACGACCGCTGGCAAATTGCCGCTGCATCGCACGCGGAACTCAGCGCCAGAACGCTGCAACGTCTGCTTTATGATAGCTGGCGCGTTACCAGTTATTCCGGTTTGCAGCAGCGGGGACATAGCGTGGCGCAAGATCTTATTCCTCGTCTCGACATTGACGCCGCAGGCGTTGGCGAAGCGGCGGAAGCGCCGGCAATGACGCCGCATCACTTTCCTCGCGGGGCATCGCCGGGAACATTTTTGCACAGCCTGTTTGAAGAGCTTGATTTTACTCAACCGATAGACCCCCAATGGGTACAGGAAAAACTGGAGCTGAGTGGTTTTGAAACGCGATGGGAGCCCGTACTTACCCGCTGGCTGGACAACGTGTTACACGTTCCCCTTAACGAGACGGGCGTTAGTCTGAGCGTGCTGACCGAGCGTGAAAAACAGGTCGAAATGGAGTTTTATCTGCCGATTGCCCAGCCGCTTACCGCCGGAGAGCTGGATGCGTTGATTCGTCGATACGACCCGCTTTCAGCAGGTTGCCCTGCTCTGGATTTCATGCAGGTTCGCGGCATGTTAAAGGGCTTTATCGACCTGGTGTTCCGTTATGAGGGGCGCTATTACCTGCTCGACTATAAATCTAACTGGCTGGGCGAGGATAGCACCGCTTATACCCAGACGGCGATGGCTGCGGCGATGCAGGCGCATCGCTATGATTTGCAGTACCAGCTTTATACGCTGGCATTGCACCGTTACCTTCGTCATCGAATGGCGAATTACGACTATGAACGCCATTTCGGCGGCGTCATCTATCTCTTTTTACGCGGGGTGGATAGCGAACGTCCGCAGCAGGGTATTTTTACCACTCGCCCTGCGGCGGCGTTAATTAACCAACTGGATGATATGTTTGCAGGTGAAATGAGTGAGGAGGCGCAATGACAATCCAGGAGCGGTTGCTGGAGGCCGTTGAACAAAAACTCTTACGGCCCATTGATGCCCAGTTTGCTTTAACCGTCGCCGGTAACGACGATCCCGCCGTGACGCTGTCGGCAGCGCTGCTTAGTCATGACGCAGGTGAAGGTCACGTGTGTCTGCCGTTGTCGCGTTTAACGTTAACGGAGGAGGCGCATCCCTTACTGGTCGCCTGGATAAGCGAAACGGCTACGCCAATCGACTGGAAAAAGCGGTTATTGGCGTCTGCGGCGGTTAGCTGCGGCGATAGCCCCGCGCCGTTAATTCTGTGCGGCGATCGTCTCTACCTGAATCGCATGTGGTGCAACGAGCGTACGGTTGCGCGCTTTTTTAACGAGGTTAACCAGGCCATCGCCGTAGATGAAGATCAGTTATCCCGTATTCTGGACGCGCTATTCCCTCCGACAGACGAGGTGAACTGGCAAAAGGTGGCCGCCGCTGTAGCGCTAACTCGCCGTATCTCCGTGATTTCAGGCGGTCCCGGCACCGGTAAAACCACCACCGTCGCGAAGCTGCTGGCGGCATTAATTCAAATGGCGGATGGCGAACGTTGCCGTATCCGGCTGGCGGCGCCGACCGGGAAAGCGGCCGCACGCCTGACGGAGTCGCTCGGCGCGGCGTTGCGTCAGCTTCCTCTTACCGATGCGCAGAAAAAGCGTATACCGGAGGACGCCAGTACGCTGCACCGACTGCTGGGCGCACAGCCCGGCAGCCAGCGATTACGCCATCATGCGGGCAATCCGCTGCATCTGGACGTGCTGGTGGTCGATGAAGCATCAATGATTGATTTGCCGATGATGTCACGTTTGATTGACGCTCTGCCGCCGCACGGGCGGGTCATTTTTCTTGGCGATCGCGATCAGTTGGCATCCGTTGAGGCGGGCGCTGTGTTGGGCGATATTTGCGCCTATGTCAACGCAGGGTTTACGGCGGAACGCGCCCGACAGCTAAGTCGACTAACAGGGAGCGCCATTCCGGCGGGGGCCGGAACGCAAGCCGCGTCTTTACGCGATAGCCTCTGTTTATTGCAAAAGAGCTACCGTTTCGGCAGCGATTCTGGCATCGGCAAGCTGGCGGCGGCGATTAACTGCGGCGACAGGTCGGCAATCCAGGCTGTTTTTCAGCAGGGGTTTAGCGATATAGAGAAGCGTACATTGCAAAGCAGCGACGATTATGCCGGGATGCTGGATGAAGCGCTGGCGGGCTATGGGCGCTACCTGCGGTTGCTGCATGAAAAAGCGGCGCCGGAGGCAATCCTTCAGGCTTTCAATGAGTATCAACTGCTTTGTGCGCTGCGCGAAGGCCCATTTGGCGTGAGGGGACTGAATGACCGCATTGAGCAGGCGATGGTGCAG
Organism: Salmonella sp. 741265073_HBA; assembly: GCF_046569105.1. Taxonomy (NCBI): domain Bacteria; kingdom Pseudomonadati; phylum Pseudomonadota; class Gammaproteobacteria; order Enterobacterales; family Enterobacteriaceae; genus Salmonella; species Salmonella sp. 741265073_HBA. The sequence goes on from NZ_JBKFRY010000005.1 coordinate 223,400, forward strand.
CAACGAAAAATTCAGCGGCATCCGCATTCTCGCTGGTATGAAGGGCGTCCGGTAATGATTGCGCGCAACGACAGCGCGTTGGGGCTATTTAACGGCGATATTGGTATTGCGCTCGATCGCGGGCAGGGGTTACGCGTCTGGTTTGTGATGCCGGACGGCACGATCAAGTCCGTTCAGCCCAGCCGTCTGCCGGAACATGATACAACCTGGGCGATGACGGTACATAAATCTCAGGGGTCTGAATTTGATCACGCCGCGCTGATTTTACCCAGCCAGCGTTCGCCGGTCGTGACGCGGGAGCTGGTGTATACCGCTGTTACGCGGGCGCGGCGGCGGTTATCTCTGTATGCCGATGAACGGATCCTGGCAAGCGCGATTGTGACACGTACGGAGCGGCGCAGCGGATTAGCCACCTTATTTGATGAAGTCAGTCGTACCGGATAAGACGAGTTCTCGCCGGATGGTGACGCGTAGCGTCTTATCCGGCCTCCAAATGATGCTTTCGAGCGTAGGCCTGATAAGCGCAGCGCCATCAGGCCCCTCTTGTTATCCTAAATCCGCCATCAGCACCTTTGAACGTCGCTGATAGTTATACATTTTTTTCTTGCTCTCAGGCAGTAACTCAATATCGACAGGCGTGAAACCGCGCTCCTGGAACCAGTGAATACTGCGCGTCGTCAGCACAAACAATTTACTCAGCCCCATTTGCCGCGCTTGGGCGGCAACCCGCTCCAGAAGCACTTCTCCACGCGATGAGCTGCGATAATCCGGATGCACCGCAACGCAGGCCATTTCGCCTATTTTCTCTTCCACAAAAGGATACAGCGCCGCGCAGGCGATAGTCATATTATCGCGCTGAATAATGGTAAATTTATCGATCTCCATCTCCAGTTGTTCACGGGAACGGCGTACCAGAATGCCCTGCTGTTCCAGTGGGCGGATAAGCTCCAGAATACCGCCAATATCGTTGATGGTGGCGCGGCGGATCTGCTCGGCGCTCTCCATGACGATCTGCGTACCGATACCATCACGCGAGAACAATTCCTGTAATAGCGAGCCATCTTCCTGATAGCTGATCAGATGGCAACGACGAACGCCGCTACGACAGGCTTTTACCGCGCCGCGCAAAAAACGTACGGTTCCGGAGTTGTAATCGCCCAGCGCTTCCAACTCTTCCACCCGCGCCTGCGCTTCATTCGGGAAGAGTTCAGAAATGATGCCGCCCTCGCTATTGGTAACGCCCTGAGAAGAACAGAAACCGATCATTTTTTCCGCTTTCAATTTAACGGCGAGTTGAGTGGCAATCTCTTCTGAGGTCAGATTAAAACTTTCGCCGGTCACTGAGACGGCGACCGGCCCCATCAGAACGATCGCGCCGTTATCCAACTGGCGGTTGATCGCATCTTCATCAATGCGCCGGATACGGCCGCTATGACAGTAGTCCACGCCATCATCAACGCCCAGCGGCTGCGCAATGGTGAAATTGCCGCTGACGACATTAATGTGCGCGCCCTGCAACGGCGTATTGTTCAGACTCATCGACAGACGGGCGGTAATATCAAGCTGGAGTAAACCGGCGGCCTGTTTCACCAGCTCCAGTGCTTTGGCGTCCGTCACCCGCGTGTTTTTGTGGTAAATCGGTTCATGATGATGCGCGGCCAGATTGGCGTCGATTTGTGGTCGCGCGCCATACACCACGACAAGGCGAATACCGAGGCTATGCAGTAGCCCGATATCGCTAACGATGCTGGAAAAATTGTCATGCTCAATGGCTTCGCCGCCGAGCATAATGACAAAGGTTTTTCCGCGATGGGTGTTGATATAGGGAACTGAATGGCGAAACCCTTCTACCAGTTCGGTTTTACGTTCCTTTATCATTGCGCGCCCCACTAGTGAATTATTATTCGAAATTAGTGTATTTTTATTCTGTTTTTGCCCTCTGTGCAAGCGTAAATTTTATGCGGTCCGATCGCTTTTCTTAGTAATGCCGTGAATATAAAAAGAATGTTTACCCTTTTATAGATGACAGATTATGCGTCATTCGCTAAAGTTTCCGGTCAATTTGGATGAACTTTGTATGATCTCTATTTAGTTTTTGCTCGGGAGAAGCATGTCGGGAGCCAATTCAGCAATCAGCCGTCGCCGTTTACTACAAGGCGCGGGCGCCATGTGGCTATTAAGCGTGAGCCAGGTCGGGCTGGCTGCCGTAAGCCAGGTCGTTGCGGTGCGTATCTGGCCTGCGTCCAGCTATACCCGCGTCACGGTAGAGTCGAATCGTCTGCTGAAATATAAACAATTTGCCTTAAGTAACCCGGACCGCGTGGTGGTAGATATTGAGGATGTGAATCTGAACTCGGTGCTTAAAGGCATTGGCGCGCAGATTCGCAGCGACGATCCGTATATCAAATCCGCAAGGGTAGGGCAGTTTGATCCTAAGACTGTGCGTATGGTCTTTGAGCTAAAACAAAACGTGAAGCCGCAGCTATTTGCGCTGGCGCCTGTGGCAGGCTTTAAAGAACGTCTGGTGATGGATCTTTATCCTGCCAATGCGCAGGATATGCAGGATCCGCTGCTGGCGCTGCTGGAAGACTACAATAAAGGCGATCTGGATAAACAGGTGCCGCCTTCGCAAAGCGGGCCGCAGCCCGGTAAAGCGGGGCGCGACCGCCCCATTGTTATTATGCTTGATCCGGGACACGGCGGCGAAGACCCCGGCGCGATAGGCAAATACAAAACGCGTGAAAAAGACGTGGTGCTCCAGATAGCCCGCCGCCTGCGCGCGTTAATCGAAAAAGAAGGCAACATGAAGGTCTATATGACGCGCAATGAAGACATCTTCATTCCGTTAAAAGTCCGGGTGGCGAAAGCGCAGAAACAGCGCGCCGACCTGTTTGTCTCTATTCATGCGGATGCCTTCACCAGCCGGCAGCCTAGCGGTTCATCCGTATTCGCGCTATCGACCAAAGGCGCCACCAGTACCGCGGCGAAATATCTGGCGCAAACGCAGAACGCCTCGGACTTAATTGGCGGCGTGAGCAAAAGCGGTGACCGTTATGTCGACCATACGATGTTCGATATGGTGCAATCGCTGACCATTGCCGATAGTTTGAAATTCGGTAAAGCGGTGTTGAAGCAGCTTGGTAAAATTAATGACCTGCATAAAAACAAGGTCGAGCAGGCGGGGTTTGCGGTGTTAAAGGCGCCCGATATTCCGTCTATTCTGGTCGAGACGGCGTTTATCAGTAACATTGAAGAAGAACGCAAGCTCAAGACCGCGACGTTCCAGCAACAGGTCGCAGAGTCGATTCTGGCAGGCATTAAAGCGTATTTTGCTGATGGGGCGACGCTGGCGAGAAGAAGTTAACCTGAGATGACGGCGAGTTTATTGCGCGGGTAAGTAGGATGCTGCCCGCACTGTCGTTGCGGACCAGACGACAGATACAAAAAAACACCCGTAAGGGTGTTCATTAAGTTGGTTGCGGGGGCCGGATTTGAACCGACGACCTTCGGGTTATGAGCCCGACGAGCTACCAGGCTGCTCCACCCCGCGTCCGTGGATGCGCACTATACTCCGCTGAGCTTTTGTTGCAACCCTTTTTTCATATAAATCGCTAATTTCTCATGAATTGCGCAAATACACCGCAGATAGCGCGATTTTTAAACGAATTTACATAATGAGATCGCGATCGCATTTCATTACTCCGGACGGTTTGTTATCTTCACCGGGCACTTTCGATTACGCAGAAGACGAGACACCATGAAAGGACGTTGGGCAAAATATGTGGCGACAGGCGTAATGCTGGCAATGCTGGCTGCCTGTTCATCAAAACCGACCGATCGCGGTCAGCAATATAAGGACGGGAAATTTACCCAGCCCTTTTCCCTGGTAAACCAGCCGGACGCGGTGGGCGCGCCGATTAATGCTGGTGACTTTGCCGAGCAGGTCAACCAGATCCGTTCCGCGTCGCCGCGTTTATACACCAATCAAAGCAACGTCTATAACGCTGTCCAGAACTGGTTACGTTCCGGAGGCGATACGCGCACTATGCGCCAGTTTGGTATTGATGCCTGGCAGATGGAAGGCACCGACAACTACGGTAACGTCCAGTTCACGGGCTACTATACGCCCGTCGTTCAGGCTCGCCATACGCGCCAGGGCGCGTTCCAGTATCCTATCTATAGTATGCCGCCAAAGCGCGGACGCTTACCGTCCCGCGCTCAGATCTACGCAGGCGCGCTGAGCGATAAGTACATCCTGGCCTGGAGTAATTCGCTGATGGATAACTTTATTATGGATGTCCAGGGCAGCGGTTATATTGATTTCGGTGATGGTAGTCCGCTGAACTTCTTTAGTTATGCTGGTAAAAACGGCTGGCCTTATCGCAGTATTGGTAAAGTACTTATCGATCGCGGTGAAGTGAAAAAAGAAGATATGTCGATGCAGGCTATACGCGAATGGGGAGAGAAGCACAGCGAAGCGGAAGTGCGTGAATTACTGGAGCAGAACCCGTCGTTCGTCTTCTTTAAGCCGCAATCTTTTGCGCCGGTCAAAGGTGCCAGCGCTGTACCGCTGATTGGGCGAGCATCCGTCGCCTCCGACCGCAGCATCATTCCGCCTGGCACGACCTTGTTGGCGGAAGTACCGTTGCTGGATAACAACGGTAAATTTAGCGGTCAGTATGAGCTACGTTTGATGGTCGCACTGGATGTCGGCGGAGCGATTAAAGGCCAGCACTTTGATATTTACCAGGGGATTGGCCCGGATGCCGGGCATCGTGCCGGATGGTATAATCACTATGGTCGCGTCTGGGTGTTAAAAAGCGCGCCGGGCGCCGGTAACGTGTTTAGCGGCTGATTGTGGTATTCTGCGACAACCGGATTGCCCGATAACGCGATCGCTATCGGGCCTGAAAATAGTGAGCAGGGGTGAGGAATAACCTCACCTTTTTTTATTCTGAGGTCATATGTCAGTGGTGATAAGTGATGCCTGGCGCCAACGCTTTGGCGGCACCGCGCGTCTGTACGGTGAAAAAGCGCTGCAGCGGTTTGCTGAGGCGCATATCTGCGTCGTGGGAATCGGCGGGGTGGGATCATGGGCGGCAGAGGCGCTGGCGCGTACGGGCATCGGCGCGATTACGCTGATTGATATGGACGATGTCTGCGTGACCAATACGAACCGCCAGATCCATGCGTTGCGTGATAACGTTGGGTTGGCGAAAGCGGAAGTGATGGCCGAACGGATTCGGCAAATTAACCCGGAGTGCCGGGTAACGGTTATCGATGATTTCATCACGCCGGATAATGTGGCGGGTTATATGAACGCGGGTTTTACCTATGTTATTGACGCCATTGACAGCGTTCGTCCAAAAGCCGCGCTGATTGCGTACTGTCGCCGATATAAGGTTCCTTTAGTGACCACTGGCGGCGCGGGCGGGCAGATCGATCCGACGCAAATCCAGGTCGCTGATTTGGCGAAAACCATCCAGGATCCGCTGGCGGCAAAACTGCGTGAGAGATTGAAACATAATTTTGGCGTAGTGAAGAACAGTAAAGGTAAGCTGGGCGTGGACTGCGTTTTTTCCACCGAAGCGCTGGTTTACCCACAGGCGGACGGTTCCGTATGCGCGATGAAAGCTACCGCAGAAGGGCCAAAACGGATGGATTGCGCCTCTGGCTTCGGCGCGGCGACGATGGTGACGGCAACGTTCGGTTTTGTCGCCGTTTCCCATGCGCTGAAGAAGATCATGGCTAAAGCGGCGCGACAAGAATAAAAGGACGGGGCGGAGTGTCACGCAGACGCGTATCCGGCCCTGCGCCCTTTGTTAGCGAAAGAAGCGCTGTACCCTGCCGAACACCGGTTTCAGACGGGCGCGGAGATAATGGGAATATAAATTTTCAGATATGCATAGAAACAACCCGAACCATACTGCACAAAAGCAGAGCAGTTCCGCGTAATTAATGTGCTCGCCAAATATCATAATGGCAAGTAAGAACTGTAAAGACGGCTCTATATATTGCGCCAGTCCGGTGACAATCAACGAGGTGTGATTTAACGCGATGGCAAATAATACCAGTGGAATGATTGTCACTGGCGCCGTCATAACATACAAAAAGAAAGGAGTATTAGCGGATATAATTGGTCCAGTGTCGCTAAAGAGAAAAATTAATAGTGAGACAGGCAATGCCCATAATGTTTCAATCGTTATCGATGTCATCACATCATAATGTATAAACTTTCGCGCCAGGCCATATAGCGCAAATGATAATCCCATGGTTAGCGCCAGCGCCGGGAAATGCCGAAGCATGATAATTTGAAAAGTCAGGCCACAGACACCGGAAAAAACGGCGATGGCCTGAAACAACGACAGTTTTTCTTTAAGAAAAATGCATCCCAGTGCAATAACAAATAGCGGGTTGATAAAATAGCCGAGGCTGGCATCAAGTACCAGATGATGGGTTAGCGCATAAATAAAAGATGACCATGAGACAATCATCAAAAGTCCGGCGATCATGCAGAAGAAAAAAGATTTTTTATCTTTCCAGGCATCATGAAATCGCGTTCGCTGCCGAAATAACAACCTTACTGCCAGTAATAATGGGATTGACCAGAACACCCGGTATATCAATATTTGTGCGAGGTTCCCCCCTGATAAATATTGATAATATAAAGGTGTTAACCCCCATAATATAAATGCCAGCACCACAAACATGGTACCGTTACGCAGATATTTTTCCACTTATCCATATCCTGTTATAACTTCACCCGATGCGTATGAATTTTCCAGTTCTCCTGCTACGCTACATCGAGTGGCTTTATTTACTCTAAAATCTTCACGCCGTTTTAACATGGATTCTAACATTGTAATTTCATTGTGATAGCTGATAAAAATCAAAAGAATGTTTATCAGGGAAATCTGACGCCGAAACTAATAAAGTGACTGGATTATTTTATCTGCATCGCCTGACCGCCGCGGACGGCGCTGTCAGGCGACAGAATATTTACGCTATTTCAACCCTTATGCGTTGCGGCAACAATCGCTTCGCTCAGCGCGTTCAGCCCCTGACTACGTGAGGCGCTAAGCTGGGCGCGTAAACCCAGCTCATCAAACAGCGCCAGCGGTGAACGAGCCTGTAATTCGGCGGCGTTTTTTCCTTCCACCGCGGTGAGCAATACCGCCAGCAGGCCGCGGACAATCCGCCCCTCACTGTCGCCGAAAAAGTGCATCGTTCCGTTATCTGATCGGGTAAAGCCCAGCCAGACGCGGTTCTCGCAGCCGGCTATCTCTTTCGCCTGCGCTTTGCATTCATCCGGCAGAGCGGGGAGCTGTTTTCCTAACAGAATCAACTGACGATATTTATCCTCCCACTGGGTCAGTGGGAGAAAGATAGCGCGTAACGTCTCTTCCGTTACCGTTGTGCCGAACGGGTGTCCGGTATAAAGAGGGTTTGTCATTAATCCACCAGCAGTTCCAGCGCGCGGTCAACGGCGTTAACCAACGCATCCACATCATGTTGGGTATTATACGGCGCAAAAGAGGCGCGCAGACTCCCTGTGACGCCAAGTTCCGCCAGCAATGGCTGGGCGCAATGTTGCCCGGCCCGGAGCGCAATACCGTATTCCGCCAGCAGTGTCACCATATCGCCGTGGTGCACGCCGACAAAATCAAAGGCCAGCAGGCTGGAGTCCTGGCAGCGGAACGAACGAAAGCCCGGACGTTTCGCCAGTGCGTCTTCCGCCAGCGTCGCCAGCCCCCGGCTCCAGTTTTCGGCCTGTTCAATATCGATATCGGACAGCCATTCCAGCGCAGCGCTCAGGCCGATGACCCCGGCGACGTTCGGCGTCCCCGCTTCCAGCTTCCAGGGAGCGCTTTGAGTGGTGAAGCCTTCAAAGCTAACGTCACGGATCATCTTGCCGCCGCCGAGCCAGGGCGACATCGCCTCAAGAAGCTCCGGCTTACCGTACAGCACGCCGATACCGGTCGGGCCATACAGTTTGTGAGCGGAAAAAGCATAAAAATCGATATCAAGCTGCTGGAGATCCGCCGGGAAGTGTACCGCGCCTTGCGCGCCATCCACCATCACTACCATTCCCGCCGCGTGAGCGGCGCTGATAGCGCTTGCGAGATCCGGACAGCCGCCCGTTACGTTCGACATTTGCCCCAGCGCCAGAATCCGGCTGCGCGATGTGATCAGTTCCGGCAGACGCTCAACATCAGGAAGACGTCGGTCATTAAGCGGCAGTTTTATGACCTGCGCGCCGGTTTGTTGCGCCACCATCAGCCAGGGCACAAGGTTGGCGTGATGCTCGGCGACGCTAACGATAATTTCATCGCCGGGGCGCAGACGAGGACGGGCGTAACACTGCGCCACCATGTTGATCGCTTCGGTGGTGCCGCGTGTCCAGACGATACTTTTTTCATCGGGCGCGTTTAACAGTCGCGCCGCTTTTGCTCTGGCCGCTTCATATTGCGCCGTCAGGCGCTGCGCCTGCGCAAACTGGCTACGATGAACGTTACCGGCGCTCAAACAATAAAACTGGTGCGTGGCGTCAATGACTGCCTGTGGCTTTAATGCCGTGGCGGCGCTATCGAGATAAACACCCGCATCGGCTAGCGCGGGAAACTGCGCGCGAAACTGCGTGGGATTAAAAGCGTTCATGATATTCCTCGGTTCAGTTTACCGATCGTGGCGTAAAAGCGCGGCTGATACAAGGTTTGTCCTAACCATCGGAATCGTCTGTATATCCTGGCGAATTATGTAAAGGAGGTTATGCTGAATAATGTTAGGCGAATGTTTAAGCCTGTTACGGAGTCCGCTTTAAATAGCACAAACAGCTTTAAGGAGAAGAAGATGAAAAAGACTGCCGCAATTATCTCTGCATGTATGCTGACTTTTGCCCTGAGCGCCTGTTCCGGTCCTAATTACGTTATGCACACCAATGATGGACGTAGCATTGTGACCGACGGTAAACCCCAGACCGATAACGATACCGGTATGATTTCGTATAAAGACGCTAATGGCAACAAACAGCAGATCAATCGTACTGACGTGAAAGAGATGGTGGCTCTGGAAAACTAACCGTTTGTTATACAAAAAAAAGCACCGCAATATGGCGGTGCTACATTAATCACTATGGACAGACAGGGTAAATGTACAGGAAGTGAAAAAAGGTAGTCTCGCTACCGTGGTCTGAATCGCAGACCAATTGCAAACACAACAACACAACATCACAACCGTAAGCCAAAAGCCCATCAGAACACGCATTCCGATAAAACTTTTCGTTCCGGCTCAGGAAGTGCCGCCACTATAGGTATTTGCTGGTAGAACCTCAACGGACAATTTATAATGTCTCAGATTAAAAAAACTAATAGGTTACATGTTGTTACCTATTTGTTAAATTCATTCGACATTAAGTCCAGAGGCCATGTCAAAACGATTACCTCCTTTAAATGCGTTACGCGTTTTTGATGCTGCCGCGCGCCATTTGAGCTTTACGCGAGCAGCGGAAGAACTTTTTGTGACGCAGGCCGCAGTAAGCCACCAAATTAAGTCACTTGAGGATTTTTTGGGGCTAAAACTGTTCCGCCGCCGCAATCGTTCGCTGCTGCTGACGGAAGAAGGCCAAAGCTATTTTCTCGACATTAAAGAGATATTTTCCCAGCTCACGGAAGCAACGCGTAAGCTCCAGGCGCGCAGTGCCAAAGGGGCGCTGACGGTGAGTTTACCGCCCAGTTTTGCCATCCAGTGGCTGGTGCCCAGGCTCTCCAGCTTTAACTCAGCTTATCCGGGAATTGACGTTCGGATACAAGCCGTTGACCGTCAGGAAGATAAACTGGCAGACGATGTCGATGTCGCGATTTTTTATGGCCGGGGAAACTGGCCGGGCTTGCGCGTCGAAAAATTATACGCAGAATATTTACTGCCCGTCTGTTCTCCTTTATTGCTCACAGGCGAAAAACCGTTAAAAACGCCGGAAGATCTGGCGAAACACACGTTATTGCACGATGCCTCCCGGCGTGACTGGCAGGCCTATACTCGTCAGTTAGGGCTCAACCATATTAACGTTCAGCAAGGGCCGATATTTAGCCACAGCGCGATGGTGCTACAGGCCGCTATTCACGGACAGGGGATCGCGCTGGCGAATAATGTTATGGCGCAGTCGGAAATTGAAGCCGGGCGACTGGTGTGTCCATTTAACGATGTTCTGGTGAGTAAGAATGCTTTTTATCTGGTTTGTCATGACAGCCAGGCAGAACTGGGTAAAATAGCCGCCTTCCGTCAGTGGATTTTGGCGAAGGCGGCGACGGAGCAAGAAAAATTCCGTTTTCGTTACGAACAATAATTAACTTAGGGTATGACCATGACCAGCCGTTTTATGCTGATTGTCGCCGCTATCAGCGGTTTTATTTACGTTGCTCTGGGCGCGTTCGGGGCGCATGTTTTGAGTAAAACCCTGGGCGTGGTTGAAATGGGCTGGATTCAGACCGGCCTGCAATATCAGGCGTTCCATACGCTGGCGATCTTTGGCCTGGCGGTGGCGATGCAGCGCCGTATCAGCATCTGGTTTTACTGGAGCAGCGTTTTTCTGGCGCTGGGCACGGTGCTGTTTAGCGGCAGTCTGTACTGCCTTGCGCTTTCGCATCTGCGCCTGTGGGCGTATATCACGCCTGTCGGCGGCGTCAGTTTCCTGGTGGGCTGGGCGCTATTGCTGATTGGCGCCATTCGTATGAAACGTAAGGGCGCGAGCCATGAATAAAGTTGTATTGCTCTGCCGTCCGGGGTTTGAAAAAGAGTGCGCTGCAGAAATTACCGATAAAGCGGGAAAACGGGAAATATTTGGTTTTGCACGCGTAAAAGAGAACGCAGGCTATGTCATTTATGAATGCTATCAGCCGGAAGATGGCGAAAAGCTGATTTCAGAGCTGCCGTTCAGTTCGCTGATTTTCGCCCGCCAGTGGTTTGTGGTGGGTGAACTGCTGCAACATTTACCGCCGGAAGACAGAATTACGCCGATTGTCGGCATGTTGCAGGGCGTAGTGGAAAAGGGCGGCGAGCTGCGGGTTGAAGTCGCCGACACCAATGAAAGTAAAGAACTGATGAAGTTCTGCCGCAAATTTACGGTGCCGCTGCGCGCGGCTTTGCGTGATGCGGGCGTATTGACGAATTATGAAACGCCGAAGCGTCCGGTCGTTCATGTCTTTTTTATCGCGCCAGGATGCTGCTATACCGGTTATTCGTTCGCGCATAACAATTCACCGTTTTATATGGGCATCCCGCGTTTGAAGTTTCCGTCTGATGCGCCGAGCCGCTCAACGCTGAAACTGGAAGAGGCGCTCCACGTTTTCATCCCGGAAGATGAGTGGGATGAACGTCTGGCGAACGGCATGTATGCGGTGGATTTGGGCGCCTGTCCCGGCGGATGGACGTACCAGTTAGTGAAGCGCAATATGTGGGTCTACTCCGTAGATAACGGCCCGATGGCGCAAAGCCTGATGGACACCGGACAGGTGACCTGGTTGCGTGAGGATGGCTTCAGGTACCGTCCGAACCGGAATAATATTTCATGGATGGTCTGCGATATGGTGGAGAAGCCGGCCAAAGTCACCGCGTTAATGGCGCAGTGGCTGGTGAACGGCTGGTGTCGGGAGACGATTTTTAACCTTAAACTGCCGATGAAAAAACGCTATGAAGAGGTGTCGCATAACCTGGCGTATCTTCAGGCGCAGTTGGATGAGCGTGGCGTTAATGCGCAGATCCAGGCGCGTCAGCTTTATCACGATCGCGAAGAAGTGACGGTGCACGTGCGTCGGTTGTGGGCGGCTGTTGGCGGGCGTCGCGACGAGCGATAAAAACGCGCTGCCGTCATCCAGCGCGTCATCAGCGCCGGATGACGCACGCTTATCCGGCCTACGACTGCGGCGCATCTGAAACAATATGCGTCACGTCATCCAGATGGCCGATGCGCGCCTCTCCTGAACGATTAAATTTACTTTTATCAATCAATAATAAAGACTGCGAGGCGCGTCTGAGCAGGATAGATTTAAAATCGGCGTTGATCGCATTGGAGTCCCACAGATCGCCGCCGCTGTCGATCCCCTCGCAGGAAAAGATGAACAGATCGATATCAAGCGATTTTAGCTGTGAGATAAGCGACGGGTTAACGTAACAGCCATATTTACGTTCAAGCTGGCCGCCGGAACTTATCAGCGCAATGCGTTCGCGTTTTCCCAGCTCCTGACAGATAGGATGGCTATTGGTAAAAACCTGAATGGGAATATCCGGCAACTGGCGGGCCAGATACCAGCAGGTTGAACTGGCATCCAGCGCAATCGTCATTCCTTCTTCTATCCACGCTAACGCTTCACGGGCAATATCGGCTTTATGCGCATAATGGCTTTTCAGGCGGATATGGAATGGATCGCCGCTGTCCTGATTTTCACGATGAATATATTTAGCTCGTCCGTGATTACGCAGCACTTTTCCCTGCGTCTGTAGTTCACTGAGATCGCGGCGGATGGTCTCTTTACTGACGTTAAGCCGGGTGGCCAGCGCTTCGGTGGTCAGACTTTTATGATTGATCAGCAGATCGACTATCGCTTGTTGGCGTGCCGCTTTCATTTTTCTCACCCCATCATTCGATGAACGCCCGCGTCATGCGGGCGCACCGGCAAGAGATTACGGCGTTACCCCTTTTTTTAAAAGAATATTTCCGTACTTCGCGCACTCACCTGTGATAACGATCGCAAACGCTTTTTGCGCCCGCTCATAAAACGCATAGCGGTCGATACGAACGATATCCGGGCACGGCGCTTCTAATGACAAGGCATCGCGATAGCGCGCTTCAACGCTGGGATCGAGCGTGTCTCCTTCCACGGCGGCCATCATCACCAGCGGCGGGGCGTAGCTATCCAGCTCAAAGAGCGGAATAATTGCCCGCAGTAGATCGCTGACGCTAAGACCATCGGCGCGAATCACCTGCGGGCCCAGGCTATGCGCGGGAAAGTGAGCGTCGGAAAAAATGATTTCGTCCCCGTGGCCCATCTCGGCCAGCACTTTGAGCAGTGTCGGGGAAATTAACGGTGAAATGGTTTTTAGCATTTCATACTCCCTCAATAATTTCGGGTTCGGTTTGCGGCCAGAAATAGCGATACTGATAATTGACCTGCGCGCGCGCCTGTTCCGGGCTACTAAATTCGCCTACGCCGTACCAGCCAAACATGGCAGCGCCGGCCACGGTGGTTTCCGCGTCGTCCAGCACTTTGATAGGGATATCAAGCTGATTCGCTTTAATTTGATTCCATAAAGCGTTGCGACTGCCGCCGCCAACCAGTAACAGTTCTGTGGCGTTAAAATGGCCGATTTTCTCCAGCGTGCGCAGATTACGCTGAAGTTGCGCCGTCAGGCCTTCCAGCGCGGCGCGATAGAAATGGCCGCGGGTGGTATTGAGCGTCACGCCCTGCCAGCCTGCATTTTGGCAGGCGAGCAGATCGCACTGCATCCGCACGCCTTCCGCGCCAGCGGGAATAGCGCGCGCTTCGTCGATCAGCGTTTGCCATGGCGTTTCCGGCGTCCACAGCAGTTTTCGTACCCATTCGAGTACGCCGGAGGCCAGCCACTGCATTCCGGGGTTATAAAGCCCCGACTGACTGTCCAGTTCACAGGTCGAGCCCGGATACTGACTGAGCAGCGAGGTATCCACCTGACCGCTGCGCACCATCAGAATCTCCCATGTTCCGGAGGAGAGCACTGGTTCACCTTGCTGCGCGCCAGCGCCGAATAACGCGAACTGAGTATCGTGTCCGGCAGAGATCACCGGCACACCCGCCGGGAGACCGAGTAGCCTGGCCGCGTCTGTCTGTAGCGTGCCTATCGGGGCGCCTGCTTCCACGATACGCGGGAACAGGCGGGGCGCCAGGCCCGTCGCCTGCAGGATTTCCGGACTAAAGTCGCGCTGATGGATATCCAGTAGCTGGCTGGTGCCTGCCATAGTGATATCGGTCGTAAACTCGCCGGTCAGACGGTGGTTAATCAGCGACGAGATAAACAGCCAGCAGTGAGCTTGTTCCAGCAGGCGCGGATGATTCTCTTTAAGCCAGACCAGTTTATACAGCGTGTTAAAGCTGAACGCGCCGACGCCGGAGAGCGTCTGCAATTGCCGGGGCGAGATAAAGCGCTCAATCGTTTCCATCACGGCAGCGGTTCGCGGGCATTTCCAACTGATGACCGGGTAGAGTAGCTTACCCTGCGCATCGACCAGCGCGCCATCGACGCCGAACGTAGTCACCGTAATACCGCGAACAACACACTCCGACAGGGCGCTGGAGAGTGACCTGCAGCAGTCGGCGAAACGTTGCAGGATGGCGTCCAGCGACCACTGATGCCAGGCGCTATTTTCTGCGGCAATGTCGCTGGCGTTAGCGGTTGAGGCGCGGGCGACAATTTTCCCCTGGCGATCAACGGCGATCGCCCGAACGTTTGTCGCACCGCAGTCGAGAACCAGGATAACGTCTTGTTTCATAGATAACTCCATAAACGCCGCCCGATGGCGCTACGCTTATCCGGCCTACGGTTCATGCGCCTGTAGGCCCGGTAAGCCTGCGCCACCGGGCTAAGCCGCATTAACGTTTATACAGCGGGCCATAATTCTGGCAGGCGCGATAATCCTGGCCTTCGATATCCATACCGTGAGCCGCCCAGGCGGAAGGACGGTAGATCTTCGCCTCCTCCACGTTGTGCATACATACCGGGATACGCAGCATCGCGGCGAGAGTAATAAAGTCCGCCCCTACATGGCCGATGGTGAGTACGCCGTGGTTAGCGCCCCAGTTCGCCATCACCGAATAGACATCGGTAAACGGGCCTTTGCCGGTAAGACGCGGCGCAAACCAGGTGGTAGGCCAGGTAGAGTTGGTGCGGGCATCAAGCTGATCGTGCATCGCTTTCGGCAGTTCGACGCTCCAGCCCTCGGCGATTTGCAGTACTGGTCCCAGGCCTTTGATGATATTCACGCGGGTCATGGTGAATGGCACGCCGCCTTCGGTCAGGAAACGGGATGAGTAGCCGCCGCCGCGGAAGTATTCGTGAATCGCCGGGCACCATTCAGTGGCCGCCAGACACGCATCCGCCTCTTGTTGGCTGATTTCCCAGTGTGGTTTCATGGTCGGCTTGCCTTCGCTGTCGCGCTGTTTACAGGCACCGTCCAGAGCGGCAGAACCGGAATTAATCAGGTGAATAATGCCGTGTTCCGCCAGGCCGCTGAGTGCCTGGCCGGTGACGCGTTCTACGGCTTCCGGCGACCAGTAGGTTCGCACGTCGGCGAATATCTGCGCGGTACCAGTGAGTTGATGACCGAACAGCATCGCTACGCCGTTCAGACTGTCATTTTCGGTGGCGACGACAAACGGTTCGCGTACGCCGTTCCAGTCAAAAGAGCTATTGAGCAGCGCTTCGGCGGTATCGCCGTTCGGGTATTGATCGGTCCAGTGGCGCTGGCCCTGGAAGCCGGCGGCAATGGCGTTGTAGCCCAGCGATTCTTCAACTAACCCTTTGTCCGCCAGCGTCTTGTTGCCCTGCATCATATCGCGAATACACATCGCCATCAGCAGGCTCTCTTTTAGCACCGCGCGGTTCTGGGCTTCATTGCGCTTATACTGCGAGGCATTCTGATCTTCGCCGTAGCGGAAGTTTTTATCCGCCCACGCCAGCGCCATCTCCAGTTCGGCCTCATCATAAATTTTTTGATCGATACGGCGGCGCAGTTCGGTCATATCTACCGCTTGCACCTTCATGCCCAGCCAGGATTCAAAGAAGTTATGATCGACAATGGAACCCGCGATCCCCATCGACACGCCGCCGACGGAGAGGTAGCTTTTGCCTTTCATGCTGGCTACCGCTAACCCTGCCCGCGCAAAACGCAGCAGTTTTTCTTCGACGTCGGCGGGAATGGAGGTATCGTCGGCATCCTGCACGTCATGGCCATAAATGGAGAACGCCGGAATGCCTTTCTGGCTGTGCGCCGCCAGCGCCGCGGCAAGGTAAACCGCCCCAGGACGCTCTGTGCCGTTAAAGCCCCAGATGGCTTTCGGACGCATCGGGTCCATATCAATGGTTTCGCTGCCATAGCACCAACACGGCGTAACGGTAATGGTCACGCCCACGTTCTGGCTACTGAATTTTTCTTCACAGGCGGCGGATTCCGCCATTCCGGCAATACAGGTATCCGCAATGACGCACTCCACCTGAGCCCCGCAGGCGTGGCGGATTTTCTCAGTGATGAGCGCCGCCGTCGCTTTCGCCATGTTCATGGTTTGCTCTTCGAGCGACTCGCGTACGCCCATACGACGTCCATCAATCACCGGGCGGATACCGATTTTCGGTAAGCTGATTTTTTTCATGACAGATTCCTCACGTTATTCGGATAAATGTTCAGTTTGTCGCCGCTTGTGAACGGAAACGGGCAAAAATGAAGATGACGGCAAAGCACAATGCCGGAACCAGTTCGGCGGTCGGGATTTTGCCTGCGGCGTCGCTAACGAAGCCCATTACTGGCGTGACAATACCGCCGCCAATGATGGTCATGACGATAAAAGACGAGCCGTACTTAGTGTCCTGTCCCAGATTTTTGATACCCAGCGAGAAGATGGTCGGGTACTGGATTGACATAAATGCGCTACACAACGTCAGCGCCAGCAGGCCGATATGTCCGCCGCTAAAGGCGGAAATCAGACACAGGAGCATGGCAAACAGGGCGTAGGCGGCCAGCACTTTATGCGGCGCGAAGCGGCTGATAAGCCAGGTCCCGGTGAAACGGCCGATAAAGAAGCACACCATCGTGCCGGTCAGGTAGTTGGCGGCGAAACCGGGTGTCATTCCAGGGATCTCCTCAATGGCGTAGCGGATCAGATAGCTCCAGCAGGCGGTTTGCGCCCCCACGTAGCAGAACTGCGCCAGCACCGCCCAGCGCCAGTGGCGGATACGGATGAGTCGGGAGAGAGAAGATAAGAAAGAGCTTTGTTTAGCATCGCTATGATCGTCACTTTGCAGGGCCGGAAATTTGGTCAGCATAATCAGCAGCGCAACTACTAATACGATGGCGACGATAATCATGTATGGTGTTTGTACCGATAACACCAGGCTGTGTTTATAGGCGCTAAGCTGATCCGGCGTCATTTTATCAAGCGCTTCTTGCGATTGATGCGGCACGTTAGACAAAATAAGGCTTTGCCCAAACACAACGGCGATAATAGCGCCAAAGGAGTTAAAAGTTTGCGCCAGATTAAGCCGGAAATGTCCGCCGCTTTCTGGACCTAATACCGTAACAAAAGGGTTGGCTGCTGTTTCAAGGCAACCTAAACCGGCGGCGATGATAAACAGGCCAATTAAAAATAATGTGTAATTCATTATCTCGGCGGCAGGCCAGAATAATGCGGCGCCAACAGCATACAAAAAAAGCCCGGTGATAATCCCTGCTTTATAACTGAGTTTTTTCATCAAAATCCCAGCGGGGATTGGAATGACGAAATAACCGAAATAAAAGGCTGACTGAATAAGCCCAGCCTGAAAGTTAGTTAGCGTAAAAGCTTGTTGAAACTGCGGTAATAAAATGTCATTCAGATTATTGGCGACGGCCCACAGAAAAAATAGCGAGCAAAGTAAGGCGAATGGAATAATGTAGCGCTTGCTCTTGCTTTGCTCTGCATCCACAGCACGAAAACTCTGTGTTTGTATTGTTGTGTTTCCCATAGCATCCTCATCGGTTCAGAAGCTTTTGCGTGCGGTCGGTTCTGGTCACCAGACCGTAAAATTAGGTGAGTTCGCTTTTCTTACCGGTAATAAATTGGCGTCCGGAATGAACTCATGGATTCATTTTCAAATAAAAAAGGCCTTTTAATATGATGGCGGTCACATTTATACCTGAGAGCAGAGCGTTCTGTGATTATCATCACTTTAATTTTCATAAAAAAATGACCGTTTGAGATGTTTAATTAAAAAAACCACAGACTGAATGCCCGAATTAAATTATTGCCACGAAAACGGGCAGTAGTAACTTATTCTTCATTTTTGCCCGTTTTAAAAAATATTATTAAGAGCGGGCATTTATCGGCGAGAGAAACGGTAGTCGTCTGGTTTATCGTGGCGAATTAATTGATGTGAATCACAAAATATCGTTATTTAAATTCCCTTCTCTTTATTCAGTATGATGATAGTTGCTAACTATTCGATTATTTCAACAGGACAGCAGCGCGATGCGAAAGGCGGTTTTGTTGTCTCATTTTGAATCACAGAGAGAGGTAAATAATGGAACGAAATAGACTGGCGCGGCAGATTATTGATACCTGTCTGGAAATGACGCGGTTAGGGTTAAATCAGGGGACGGCAGGTAACGTGAGCGTACGTTATCAGGGCGGAATGCTGATTACGCCGACGGGGATCCCCTACGAGAAGCTGACAGAGTCGCACATTGTCTTTATTGATGCAGACGGTCAGCATGAGCAGGGCAAACTGCCTTCCAGCGAGTGGCGTTTTCATATGGCGGCATACCAGACGCGCCCTGACGCCAATGCCGTGGTACATAACCACGCTGTCCATTGTACGGCAGTCTCGATCCTGAATCGCCCGATTCCGGCGATTCACTACATGATTGCCGCCGCGGGGGGAAACTCTATTCCCTGCGCGCCCTACGCCACTTTTGGCACCCGCGAACTTTCTGACCATGTTGCCGTGGCGCTTAAAAATCGTAAAGCGACGCTGTTACAGCATCACGGGCTTATCGCTTGTGAAGAAAATTTAGACAAAGCGTTGTGGCTGGCGCATGAAGTGGAAGTGCTGGCGCAGCTCTATTTAAGTACGCTGGCCATTGTCGATCCGGTACCGGTACTGGATGACGAGGCGATCGCTATCGTACTGGAGAAATTTAAAACTTACGGATTACGTATTGAAGAGTGATGTCAGGAGACAGGCGATGGCGAACAGAATGATTCTGAATGAAACGGCATGGTTTGGCCGGGGAGCGGTGGACGCATTAACCGATGAGGTGACGCGCCGCGGTTATCATAAAGCGCTGATTGTTACCGATAAAACGCTGGTGCAATGCGGTGTGGTCGATAAAGTGACAAGCAGAATGGATGCCGCAGGGCTGGCGTGGGAGATCTATGCGGGCGTGATCCCTAATCCTACGATTTCCGTTGTCCAGGAAGGGCTTAAGGTCTTTACCCAAAGCGGCGCGGACTATCTCATCGCCATTGGCGGCGGTTCTCCGCAGGATACCTGCAAAGCGATCGGTATTATCAGTAACAATCCGGAATTTGCCGATGTGCGCAGTCTGGAAGGGCTATCGCCGACCCGTAAACCCAGCGTGCCGATTATGGCGATCCCGACAACGGCGGGAACCGCGGCGGAAGTCACTATCAATTATGTGATTACCGATGAAGAGAAACGGCGCAAATTCGTTTGTGTCGATCCACATGATATTCCGCAGGCGGCATTTATCGATGCCGATATGATGGACGGTATGCCGCCCGCGCTGAAAGCGGCAACGGGCGTGGATGCGCTAACCCATGCTATTGAAGGCTATATTACCCGGGCCGCATGGGCGCTGACGGATGCATTACATATCAAAGCCATTGAGATTATTGCTGGCGCGCTGCGCGGCGCCGTAGCCGGAGAAAAAGAGGCCGGTGAGGCGATGGCGCTGGGGCAATACGTTGCCGGGATGGGGTTTTCCAATGTGGGGCTGGGGCTGGTGCATGGGATGGCGCATCCGCTGGGCGCGTTTTACAACACGCCGCACGGCGTCGCGAATGCTATTTTGCTTCCGCACGTGATGCGTTTCAATGCCGGGTCTACCAACGAGAAATTCCGTGATATCGCCCGGGCGATGGGGGTGAAGGTAGAAGGATTGAGTCTTGAAGAGGCGCGTAATGCCGCAGTGGAAGCCGTATTTGCGTTAAATCGCGATGTGGGAATTCCGCTGCATTTGCGTGATGTCGGCGTTCGAAAAGAGGATATCCCGGCGCTGGCCCAGGCGGCGTTCGATGATGTCTGTACGGGCGGCAATCCGCGTGAAGCGAGTCTGGCGGACATTGTCGAACTGTATCATATCGCCTGGTAATTTTGCCGGATGGCGCTGCGCTTATCCGCTCTACATTTCGTGCAGTTCTGTAGGCCGGATAAGGCGTTCACGCCGCCATCCGGCAACAAAACTACCGTACCAGCCGTAGCTGCTGTAAGTTTCCGTCGATATGTAAATCGGTTTGCAGACGTGCAATATCGCGGCAAAGAAATGCCATTTCTTTATGCGTCTCAAGCTTTTTGCGCCACTTTTCCGGCACCTCGTCCAGATGGGCGTAAATTCCCTCCAGATTTTGAAACTGAATCAACAGCTGGGTCGCGCTTTTGGGGCCGATACCGGCAACGCCGGGGACTTTCGAACTGCTGATTCCTGCCAGACCCCAGTAATCCGGCAACTGCCGGGGAAGTACGCCAAACTCTTTTTCAATAAACGGCGCGTCCAGCCAGCGTTTCTGGAAGTAGTCGCGAATGCGCAATCCCGGAGAGAGCAACTGGCAATAGCCTTTATCGGTTGACACAATGGTTGCCTGGTGTCCGGCTTCGGTAACTTTTAGCGCCAGCGTCGCCGCCAGATCGTCCGCTTCGTTACCGTCTGATGCCCAACAGCGTACTCCGCGCTGTTCAAACGCGGCGCGTAGGGCGGGCATTTCATTATGTAAATCGTCAGGCATCGGCGGACGTCCTGCTTTGTAGTCCGGCAAACGCTGATGACGCCAGCCGCTGCTGCGCGCGTCGTCATCAAATACCGCTACGGCATGGGTTGGCTGGCTGTGGATAATCAATTGATCGAGCGCGTGTTGGCAGGTTTCCACACAGGGCGATCCCTGAACGGCGTGAATACGGCGAATCAAATTGAGCGCGTCGACGATAAGCAGATGAGCAGCCACGGTGTTCTCCCTTACAAACCTGCGCGTAGGGTAACATTCACGGCGGGGGGAGGCGAGCATTGCGAAATAGCGCTATCCGTAGGCCTGATAAGCGAAGCGCCATCAGGCAACAAAAGCCGGATGGCGGCGAGCGCCTTATCCGGCCTACAGATCCTAAAATGTGCTGAGAATTAATCGCAGGTAACGATCTTCATCGCCAGGCCGCCGCGCGAAGTTTCGCGGTACTTAGCGTTCATGTCTTTACCGGTTTCGTACATGGTCTCAATCACTTTATCGAGGCATACGCGCGGTTCGCTGGTACGGCGCAGCGCCATACGCGCGGCGTTGACCGCTTTGACTGAAGCAATCGCGTTACGCTCAATGCAGGGAACCTGGACCTGGCCGGCAACCGGATCGCAAGTTAACCCCAGATTGTGCTCCATGGCGATTTCTGCGGCGATACACACCTGCGCCGGACTACCGCCCAGCAGCTCGGCCAGACCCGCTGCCGCCATGGAACAGGCCACGCCGACCTCTCCCTGACAACCCACTTCGGCGCCGGAAATAGAGGCGTTCATCTTATACAGCGAGCCAATCGCGCTGGCGACCAGCATATAGCGAGCAAGTGAGTTAGCATTTACTTCGCGGATAAACTTGTCATAGTACGCCAGCACCGCCGGAACAATACCACATGCGCCGTTAGTCGGCGCAGTGACTACTCGTCCGCCTGCGGCATTCTCTTCGTTCACCGCCAGCGCGAACATATTGATCCAGTCGACGACCGCCATCGGATCGGTGGTGGTCTTATCCTGACTGACCAGCACCCGACGCAGCGCCGCCGCGCGACGCGGAACGCGCAGTTTGCCCGGCAATACGCCCTCGGTGGTGATACCGCGCTCAATACCGCTGCGCATCACCTCCCAGACCCTGGCGAAGTGCTGCTCCAGCGCTTCTTTACTGTGCAGGGCCAGTTCGTTTTGCATCATCAGACCGGAGAGCGACAGACCCGTCTCCTGGCAGTGACGCTGTAAATCCGCGGCGGTTTTGTAAGGGTACGGCACGTTAACAGGTTCGCTATTCGTCAAACCAAAGTGCTCTTCATCGACGATAAAGCCGCCGCCAATGGAGTAGTAGGTTTGGCTGTAGAGCACCTTATCGCCCGCCAGCGCGGTAATACGCATCCCGTTCTCATGCAGAGACAGGTTGTCGGCGTGGAAATTCATGCACTTATCGACCGGAAATTCGACTTCATGCTGCCCATTGGCCAGTAGTAAACGCCCATGGGTGTTAACATCCTGGATAAAGGACGGAATGGCGTCGATATCGACGGTGTCCGGCAGATTCCCCGCCAGGCCCATAATAATGGCGATATCAGTGTGGTGGCCTTTACCCGTCAATGACAGAGAGCCGTAGACATCCACCACGACGCGGGTGACATCTGTAAGGATATGGCGGGCAATCAGATCGTCCGTGAACTGCTTGCCTGCTTTCATTGGTCCGACGGTGTGAGAACTGGAAGGGCCAATGCCGATTTTAAAAATATCGAATACGCTAATCATAGGGCATCCATTGCGGTTGTATCATAGAGAAGCGCCGCGGTAAGCGGCGCTAAAGGACTTAGCTGAACAGTGAGTAGAAAATAGCGGAGATGGCAATCAGGCCCATAATCACAACGAATACGTTGCTGATATGACCGCTGTACTTACGCATTGCCGGTACTTTCTGGATGGCATACATCGGCATCAGGAACAGAATCATCGCGATGATCGGGCCGCCCAGGGTTTCAATCATGCCCAGGATGCTGGGGTTCAGCGTCGCCACAATCCAGGTGGTGACCAGCATGAACAGCGCGGTAATTTTATTCAGTTTGTTGATTTCGATGGATTTACCTTTACCACGCAGCGATTTAATCACCATACCGTTAAAGCCTTCACGCGCGCCCAGGTAGTGGCCGAGGAAGGATTTGGTGATAGCAATCATCGCAATGATCGGCGCCATCCAGGCGATGATCGGCGCGTTAAAGTGGTTCGCCAGGTAAGACAGAATAGAGATGTTCTGCTCTTTTGCTGCCGCCAGATCTGCCGGCGTCAGGCTCAGCACGCAGCTGAAGACGAAGAACATCACGGTTAGCACCATCATGATGTGGGCGAAGGCCAGAATTTTAGAACATTTCTTCTCAGCGCCTTCACCGTACTCTTCACGCTTCGCAACCGCGAAGGAGGAGATGATCGGGGAGTGGTTGAAAGAGAAAACCATCACCGGAATCGCCAGCCACAGCGTCATCCACAGACCGTTACCGGTAGACGCGGCGGAATCAAAGGACAGCGTTTCCAGCGCCGCGCCGTTCCACTGCGGGATCAGGTACAAGGCCAGCAGCATCAGCGCAGCGACGAACGGGAATACCAGGATACTCATCGCCTTAACGATCATTTGCTCGCCGAAGCGCACGATGGTCATCATGCCAACAATCAGGATCAGGGAAAGAATCGCACGCGGCGGCGGATTAATCGCTAACTGGTGGGTCAGGAAGCTTTCCACGGTATTAGTAATCGCCACGCTGTAAACCAGCAGGATGGGGTAAATCGCGAAGAAGTAGAGCAGGGTAATCAGTTTACCTGCGCCGATACCGAAGTGTTCCTCAACGACTTCAGTGATGTCTTCACCCGGGTTTTTACCGGACAGCACGAAGCGGGTTAAACCACGGTGTGCGAAAAAGGTCATCGGGAAAGCGAGAATCGCCATGATGATGAGCGGAATCATGCCGCCGACGCCTGCGTTGATCGGCAGGAACAGAACGCCCGCGCCGATTGCCGTGCCGTAAAGGCCCAGCATCCACATGGTATCCGTTTTGCGCCATGCGCTTCGAGAGTCAATCGAAGCAATAGTGCTGGTCTGAGTGGTTTCCATCTATTTCTCCTGGAGGATGCTAAAAATCAGGTTGCTGGTCTAATCCAATGAAAAAAGACCTGATCGTAAAATGAAATCTGCTTAGGGACGCTTTTTATATAATTTTTCGCCGTAATAATTTTCGGGCGGAAAGATACATTTAAGTGATGAATCTATCAGTGATCCCGATCTCAAATGCAATAATCCGCTTCTTACATGGATAAATTTGGACCATTAATCTATTAAAAAAACGTCATAACGAATTTCCGGGCGCGAAGGCTACCATTAACGATATAAGGCCGGAAAGATTGGGGCGCAAGATACGGAGGTTTGACTATAAAAATCAAGGTTTTTAGTGGATTCTGGCGAAGAATAAGAGTTTGAGCCGATAAATCACGGTAAGAGGAGTCAAGTAAACGTTTGCCTGGCAATCTATTTATGATGAATTATAAATGGTGTTTATAAAACAATGCGGGCTATGCCTCTGATGATCATCATAAAAAATGAAGGAATACGTGAATCGCCATACCGCAATGAAAGGAATGGGAGAAGCGCCCGGCTGCTGGCGGCAACCGGGCATAAGCGCTAAGCGCAGATCTCGTAACAGGGGATGTAGGCGGAACCCGGCAATTTCATACGATGCTGCGCGACGAATCCCTGCAGCAGATCGTCCATGCGACGCATCATCTCTCGATCGCCGTGGATTTTATACGGACCATTAGCTTCAATGGCGCGTATCCCGACCTCCTTCACGTTCCCCGCGACAATACCGGAGAAGGCGCGCCGCAGATCCGCCGCCAGAATCTCAACCGGCTGATCCGGGTACAGTTTCAGGTTGGCCATATTTTCATGCGACGGCTCAAACGGCACCTGAAGATCCGGTGCAATACGCATCGACCAGTTAAAACTATAGGCGTCGCCGGTATCGCGGCGATTCTCTTTCACTTGCGGCATCGCTTTCTTCATCAGTCGCGCTACCTCCGCCGCATCGTCAATGATGATGCGGTAATGACGGCGGGCCGCTTCGCCCAGCGTATGGGTAATAAACTCATCCAGCACGCGGAAGTAATCGGCGCTCTCTTTTGGTCCGGTCAGGATCAGCGGCAGCACCTGATTTTTATTGGCTGGATTCATCAGAATCCCCAGCAAATAAAGCAGCTCTTCCGCCGTACCCACGCCGCCCGGGAAGATGATGATACCGTGTGCGATACGGACGAACGCTTCCAGGCGTTTTTCGATATCCGGCATGATGATCAGTTCGTTCACCAGCGGGTTAGGCGGTTCAGCCGCAATAATGGAAGGTTCAGTCATGCCGATAAAGCGGCTGTCTTTATAACGCTGCTGCGCGTGACCGACCGCCGCGCCCTTCATGGGGGCTTCCATCGCCCCAGGGCCGCAGCCGGTGCAGATGTTCAGCTCGCGTAATCCCAACTGTGTGCCGACGCGACGGGCATACAGGTACTCGTTTTCGTTAATTGAGTGGCCGCCCCAGCATACCACCATGTTTGGCGCTTCGCCGACGTGCAGCGCCCGGGCGTTGCGCAAAATGGAGAACACCAGATTGGTGATATGTGTTGAGCTTTCAAGATCCAGATGCTGGAAACGGCCGGCATTATGGATCTGCCCATTCACAAAGAGAATGTCGCGCAGCACCGCGAACAGGTTAGCCTGTAGCGCACGAATAATCCGCCCGTCAACAAAGGCGTCTTCAGGCGGATTAATCAATTCCAGCTTCACGCCGCGCTCGCGGCGCAGCACGTTAATATCGAAATTTTCAAAGCGGGACAGCAGCTCTTTGCTGTTGTCGGTCAGGCTGCCGGAGTTAAGAACGGCAAGTGAACAGTTACGAAACAGTTGATACAGGTCGCTACTGGCCGTGCGTTTCAGCATGTCCACTTCCAGTTGCGACAACATATCCATTGAGCCAAGCGGGCTAATATGTGTAATCAAGTAAACTCCTTATGGGACGCAACACGCCATTCCCTGTTGATTACAATAGCCCTGGCTGATGACCTTTCACAACCTTACATGCGCAATCCGGCACGCAAAATTGACAAAAAAGATTACTGACGCGCCAGCCTGCCCGTGGCGGGCACAAAATCGGCATTGCTGCGCCAGGGATTAATGTCCAGCCCGCCGCGGCGGGTATAGCGCGCATAAACGCTTAACGTTTCCGGCTGGCAGAAGCGCAGAATGTCATTAAAAATACGCTCTACGCACTGCTCGTGAAATTCATTATGGTGACGGAAGGAGACCAGATAACGCAGCAGTTTTTCCCTGTCGATTTTGCGCCCGCGATACTGAATTTGTATTGAGCCCCAGTCCGGTTGGTGGGTGATCAGGCAGTTGGATTTCAGCAGATGACTGACCAGCGTCTCCTCTACTTGCTTCTCGCCGCTGACCGCATGTTGCAGATAGTCGGTAGTAAACTGGTAGTTGTCGATACTGATATCCTGATCGTCAATACAGGTGCCGTGGAAATGGGCGACAGGCTGTCCTTCCAGCTCATCAAGACGATGAAGCCTCACGCTAACGTTGCCCTGCGCGCAGGCGCGCAGATCGCGCTCCAGCGTCTGGCGCACCGTCTCCCAGGTGTCAAAGCGCGTCTGGTTAAAGCTGTTCAGATACAGTTTAAAGCTTTTGGATTCGATTAAATTAACGCTGGTGTAATCCAGTTCGACATGCCCGACGGCGACCTGCGGAAGACCACGGCTGTTAAGCCAGGAAAGTTCATACAACGTCCAGATATCCGCGCCGTGGAACGGCAAATTATCGGCTGTTAATCCGAGCGGGTCGCGATTCAAACTGCGCGGTACGCCCTGCAGCAGGCTGGCGTCATAATTGTCCCGGTAATCCGTTGATTTTCCGAGAGTCAGGCCATCGAGAGCCTGATGGTTTTCATAAGAAGACATGTTTCACCGTCATAAACCAGATACACTATGCGTCAAGTGTATCCTGGCTTTTATGAAGAGAGAAACTGGTGGACGAACTGACAGCGCAGGCATTGAAAGCCTTTACGACGCGTTACTGCGACGCGTGGCAAGAAAAACACGGTAGCTGGCCGTTGAGCGAAGAACTGTATGGCGTACCTTCTCCGTGCATTATTTCTTCAACCCGCGATGCCGTTTACTGGCAGCCGCAACCTTTTGAAGGCGAAGAAAATGTAAACGCGGTTGAACGCGCCTTCGATATTATGGTACAACCTGCGCTCCACGCGTTTTACACCACGCAGTTTGCTGGCGACATGCCCGCGCAGTTCGCGGATGAAAAGCTTACGCTACTGCAAACCTGGAGTCAGGATGACTTTCGGCGCGTGCAGGAAAATCTGATAGGCCACCTGGTCACGCAAAAGCGGCTCAAGCTTCCTCCCACGCT
This sequence comes from Salmonella sp. 741265073_HBA, assembly GCF_046569105.1. Classification (NCBI taxonomy): domain Bacteria; kingdom Pseudomonadati; phylum Pseudomonadota; class Gammaproteobacteria; order Enterobacterales; family Enterobacteriaceae; genus Salmonella; species Salmonella sp. 741265073_HBA. The sequence continues at coordinate 250,597 of NZ_JBKFRY010000005.1, forward strand.
TTTTATTGCGACGCAGGAAAATGAGCTTGAGGTCATTTCGGTCTGTAATCTGTCCGGCGAGGTGATTAAAGAAACGCTGGGCACCCGCAATCGTACCGTTCTTGCCGCAACGCTTGCGGAATTCCTTACGCAACTTAATCCTCTTCTGTAATCGTTTGCCCTAACAGGTGTGAGAGATCTCTTACAAAGTCTGTAGGAGATCGCCAGGATATCAGCGGATACTGAGTCCCGTTTTCTTATGTAAGTCTATATAAAACAACCTGTTAAAATGTTTTTGCGCACTTTCATATGAAAATTTACTTAAGGTATTGTCTGTAGGTGTCTTGTAAGACAAGGTGAAACAGGCGATTCTATCTTCGTCGACAGGGAGTCGTACAACGAAGCGAACGTCAGGATGATGACGCTTCAGCAGGACACGCCAGGATGGTGTTACAAGGAAAGGCTTCAGGATGAAGCAAAGTGGAAAGCGCAGGATGCGTTAAAGGACACCTCCAGGACGGAGAACGAGAGCCGATCAGGATGTTCGGCGGGTCTGGATGACCAGGGACGCTTCAGGAAGAAGCTATCACATCGGGCGATGTGCGCAGGATGCAAACGTTCAGGATGAACAGGCCGTAAGGTCACAGGAAAAGTTGTCACGGATGAGCAGGGAGCACGAAAAGTAGCTGGAATGCTGCGAAACGAACCGGGAGCACTGTTTATACAGTGCTCCCTTTTTTTTGTTATTCTTCGCGCCAGATTTTCATCATTGAGGTTTTTAACATGACGACTCATGACCGTGTGCGTCAGCAGTTACATGCGCTTGAAACGCTGCTGCGCGAGCATCGCCACTGGCGGCTGGATGCGCCGCAGGCGCACCTGTTTACCAGCATCCAACCATTTTTTATGGATACCATGGAACCGCTGGAATGGCTGCAATGGGTACTGATCCCTCGTATGCATACCCTACTTGATAATGCGCAGCCACTGCCCGAGGCGTTTGCCGTCGCCCCTTATTATGAAATGGCGCTGGCGGCGGATCATCCGCAGAGGGAGGCGATCCTGGCGGTTTTGCAGGATCTGGATGCGCTATTCGTCCGCGATAAATCCTGATGCTGGAGATCCTCTATCAAGACCAGTGGCTGGTTGCCGTGAATAAACCCGCAGGCTGGCTTGTTCACCGGAGCTGGCTGGATCGCGACGAAAAAGTCGTGGTCATGCAAACGGTGCGCGACCAAATCGGCCAGCATGTTTTTACCGCCCACCGTCTCGACAGACCCACGTCGGGCGTACTGTTAATGGGGCTGTCCAGCGAAGCGGGACGCCGTCTGGCGCAGCAGTTCGAGCAGCACCACATCCGTAAACGCTACCATGCCATTGTGCGCGGCTGGCTGATGGATGACGCAGTACTGGATTATCCGCTGGTGGAAGAGCGCGATAAAATTGCTGATAAATTCGCCCGCGAGGATAAAGCGCCCCAGCCGGCTGTAACGCAGTATCGCGGACTGGCGACGGTCGAAATGGCGGTGCCGACCGGACGTTATCCCACCACGCGTTATGGTCTGGTTGAGCTGGAACCAAAAACGGGACGCAAGCACCAGCTTCGTCGTCATCTGGCGCATCTGCGTCATCCTATCATCGGCGACAGCAAGCATGGCGATTTGCGACAAAACCGCAGCGCCGCAGAGCATTTTGCCTGTCGTCGCCTGATGCTTCATGCCAGTCGGCTTGAGCTGACGCACCCCTTCACCGGACAGCCGTTGATGATTCAGGCCGGGTTGGATGAAACCTGGATGCAGGCGCTGACACAGTTTGGCTGGCGTGGACTTCTCCCTGACAATGAAAGGGTTGAGTTTACGGCGGCGTCCCGGCAGGATGAGACTCATCAGGCATAATTCAGGGAGATACGCATAATGGCGGAAATTGGTATTTTTGTCGGGACCATGTATGGCAACTCACTGCTGGTAGCGGAAGAAGCGGAAGCGATCCTCGCCAGACAGGGCCACAGCGCGACCGTGTTTGAAGATCCTGAACTGTCCGACTGGCAGCAATATCAGGATAAGGTTGCGCTGGTCGTTACCTCGACGACCGGGCAGGGCGATCTACCGGATAGCATTGCGCCGCTCTTTCACGGCATTAAAGATACAGTCGGTTTTCAACCAAACCTGCGTTACGGGGTGATTGCGTTAGGTGATAGCAGCTACCCCAATTTCTGTAATGGCGGCAAACAGTTTGATGCCCTGTTGCAGGAGCAAAGCGCGCAGCGGGTGGGGGAGATATTATTCATTGACGCCAGCGAACATCCGGAGCCGGAGAGCCAATCCAATCCCTGGGTTGAAAACTGGGGAACTTTACTTTCCTGAGGTAAATCCCTCCCCCCTACGGGAGGGTACCTTTTCGTTTGCTTGCGTTGCCAGTAAGCAAAATCACGACCTGTATACAGTGTAAAGTAACTGAATCGTGTTAGCTTTGGGCATATGCCCGCAAAAGCGGCAGTTTTTTACGGGCGTTTTCATGTAATCAAGCGACCTGTTTCACATTCTTCTCTTTTTACTCCTCCTGCGTCGACGCCGACGCCTTCTGATTTCATTTCCGTGAAGTGGCTTCCACTGTCCTGGGCTTTTGCCATAAACAGGCGTAATTCATCGCCAAAATACTGTGTTGTTGCACGGTGAGTGTGTGTGGCGCGCTTTTTATACTTCTCCTGCCAGTGAATAAAAGCATGCAGCGTGCAAAGCAAACGACCTAATAAAAGCTGCAACAAGGAAACGTTATCTCTGATTCCCTACCGGTTGTGCAGTTCAGAGTGAGCGTAGCTAACGCGAAATTTCAGGAGTGCAACAATGAGTTCATTAAGTCACGCGGCGAGCAGTGCGGAGAAACGCACGAACGCCCGCTACTGGATAGTGGTGATGCTGTTTATCGTCACATCCTTCAACTACGGCGACCGCGCCACATTGTCCATTGCCGGCTCAGAAATGGCCAAAGATATCGGCCTTGATCCGGTAGGTATGGGCTATGTTTTTTCTGCTTTTTCATGGGCCTATGTTATCGGGCAGATCCCGGGCGGCTGGCTGCTGGACCGCTTTGGTTCCAAACGCGTCTATTTCTGGTCTATTTTCATTTGGTCAGTCTTCACCCTGTTGCAGGGTTTTGTCGATATCTTTAGTGGTTTCGGCATTATTGTCGCCCTCTTTACGCTTCGTTTCCTGGTTGGTCTGGCGGAATCGCCTTCTTTCCCGGGCAACAGTCGCATCGTTGCGGCCTGGTTCCCGGCGCAGGAGAGGGGAACGGCGGTGGCCATCTTTAACTCCGCGCAATACTTTGCCACGGTTATTTTCGCGCCAATTATGGGCTGGCTGACGCACGAAGTGGGCTGGTCGCATGTCTTCTTCTTTATGGGCGGGTTAGGGATCATCATCAGCTTTATCTGGTTGAAAGTTATCCATGAACCAAATAACCATCCGGGCGTAAATAAGAAAGAGTTGGAGTACATCGCAGAAGGCGGCGCGCTGATCAATATGGATCAGAAAGACACCAAAGCGAAAGTACCGTTTAGCGTCAAATGGGGCCAGATCAAACAGCTGCTGGGCTCTCGTATGATGATTGGCGTTTACATCGGTCAGTACTGTATTAACGCATTGACCTATTTCTTTATTACCTGGTTCCCGGTCTATTTGGTCCAGGCGCGCGGCATGTCGATTCTCAAAGCGGGCTTTGTCGCCTCGGTTCCTGCGGTCTGCGGCTTTATCGGCGGCGTGTTGGGCGGCATCATTTCCGACTGGCTGATGCGTCGTACTGGCTCCCTGAATATCGCGCGCAAGACGCCGATTGTGCTGGGGATGTTGCTGTCAATGGTTATGGTGTTCTGTAACTATGTGAACGTGGAATGGATGATCATCGGCTTTATGGCGTTGGCCTTCTTCGGTAAAGGTATCGGCGCGTTGGGCTGGGCAGTAATGGCGGATACCGCGCCGAAAGAGATCAGCGGTCTTTCCGGCGGCTTGTTTAATATGTTCGGTAATATTTCCGGTATTGTGACGCCAATCGCGATTGGTTACATCGTTGGCACCACCGGTTCCTTCAACGGCGCGTTGATCTATGTCGGCGTACATGCCCTGGTGGCCATCATCAGCTATTTGGTGCTGGTAGGTGATATTAAGCGTATTGAACTGAAACCTGTCGCAGGACAATTATCATGACAACGCAATCCAGTCCCGTTATTACGGACATGAAGGTCATTCCGGTTGCCGGACATGACAGTATGCTACTCAACATCGGCGGCGCGCATAACGCGTACTTCACCCGTAACATCGTCGTCCTCACCGATAACGCCGGGCATACTGGCGTCGGCGAGGCGCCGGGCGGAGAAGTGATTTATCAGACGCTGGTCGATGCTATTCCGATGGTATTAGGCCAGGAAGTCGCCCGCCTGAACAAAGTGGTGCAGCAGGTGCATAAAGGCAACCAGGCTGCTGATTTTGACACCTTTGGTAAAGGCGCATGGACGTTTGAACTGCGGGTTAACGCGGTGGCGGCTTTGGAAGCGGCGTTGCTTGATCTACTGGGACAGGCGCTTAATGTGCCGGTCTGTGAACTGTTAGGACCCGGTAAACAGCGCGATGCCGTCACCGTGTTGGGCTATCTCTTCTATATTGGCGATCGCACTAAAACCGATCTGCCGTATCTGGAAAGTACGCCGGGCAGCCATGAATGGTATCGCCTGCGTCATCAGGAAGCGCTGAACAGCGACGCGGTCGTGCGGCTGGCGGAAGCGTCTCAGGATCGCTACGGCTTTAAAGATTTTAAACTCAAGGGCGGCGTGCTGCCGGGCGAACAAGAGATTGATACCGTTCGCGCGCTAAAAAAACGCTTCCCGGACGCGCGTATTACCGTGGATCCGAACGGCGCCTGGCTACTGGATGAAGCCATTGCGTTGTGCAAAGGGCTGAATGATGTACTGACCTACGCGGAAGATCCGTGCGGCGCGGAGCAAGGATTCTCTGGTCGTGAAGTCATGGCGGAGTTCCGCCGCGCGACAGGACTGCCGGTGGCGACCAATATGATTGCCACCAACTGGCGTGAAATGGGACACGCGGTGATGCTCAACGCGGTAGACATTCCTCTTGCCGACCCGCATTTCTGGACCCTCACCGGTGCCGTTCGCGTGGCGCAACTGTGCGATGACTGGGGGCTAACCTGGGGCTGCCATTCGAATAACCATTTTGATATTTCACTGGCGATGTTTACCCATGTCGGCGCGGCGGCGCCAGGCAAACCCACCGCTATTGATACGCACTGGATCTGGCAGGAGGGCGATTGCCGCCTGACTAAAAATCCGCTGGAAATTAAAAACGGCAAAATTGCCGTTCCGGATGCGCCAGGACTGGGCGTGGAGCTTGACTGGGAACAGGTGCGAAAAGCGCATGACGCGTATAAAACGCTGCCAGGCGGCGCGCGTAATGATGCAGGCCCGATGCAATACCTGATCCCCGGCTGGACTTTTGACCGCAAACGCCCTGTTTTTGGTCGTCACTAATTCTGAATAAGGACACAGTTATGAGTACTCAATTTACGACGCCTGTAGTGACTGAAATGCAGGTTATCCCGGTTGCGGGTCATGACAGTATGCTGATGAACCTGAGCGGCGCGCACGCCCCGTTCTTCACGCGCAACATCGTCATTATTAAAGATAACTCCGGCCATACCGGGGTCGGCGAGATTCCGGGCGGCGAAAAAATTCGCAAAACGCTGGAAGATGCGATCCCACTGGTGGTGGGAAAAACGCTGGGTGAATATAAAAATGTCCTGACCGCCGTTCGCAACCAGTTTGCCGATCGCGATGCGGGCGGACGCGGTTTACAAACGTTCGATCTCCGTACCACTATCCATGTGGTGACTGGTATTGAAGCGGCAATGCTTGATCTTTTTGGCCAACACCTGGGCGTCAACGTCGCTTCGCTGTTAGGCGACGGTCAGCAGCGCAGCGAAGTCGAAATGCTGGGTTATCTGTTCTTTGTCGGCAATCGCAAGGCCACGCCGCTGCCGTATCAGAGCCAGCCGGATGAGCAATGCGACTGGTATCGTCTGCGCCATGAAGAGGCGATGACGCCGGAAACGGTAGTACGTCTGGCGGAAGCCGCCTATGAAAAATACGGCTTCAACGACTTCAAACTGAAAGGCGGCGTGCTGGCGGGCGAAGAAGAGGCCGAGTCAATCGTGGCGCTGGCGAAACGTTTCCCACAAGCGCGCGTTACGCTCGATCCAAACGGTGCCTGGTCGTTGAACGAAGCGATCAGCATTGGTAAATACCTGAAAGGTTCTCTGGCCTATGCAGAAGATCCGTGCGGCGCGGAGCAGGGTTTTTCTGGTCGTGAAGTGATGGCGGAATTCCGTCGCGCGACCGGATTACCGACGGCCACCAATATGATAGCGACCGATTGGCGTCAAATGGGGCATACGCTGTCGCTGCAATCTGTAGATATCCCGCTGGCGGACCCGCACTTCTGGACTATGCAAGGCTCTGTACGCGTGGCGCAAATGTGTCATGAGTTCGGTCTGACCTGGGGATCGCACTCTAACAACCACTTTGATATTTCGTTGGCGATGTTTACCCATGTTGCCGCGGCGGCGCCGGGCAAGATCACCGCGATCGATACCCACTGGATCTGGCAGGAAGGCAACCAACGTCTGACTAAAGAACCGTTTGAAATTAAAGGCGGCATGGTGCAAGTACCGGCCAAACCGGGTCTGGGCGTTGAGCTCGATATGGATCAGGTGATGAAAGCGCATGAGCTCTATCAAAAGCATGGCTTAGGCGCGCGTGACGACGCGATGGGAATGCAGTACTTAATTCCTGGCTGGACGTTTGATAATAAGCGTCCTTGCATGGTGCGTTAAGTCAGAGCCGGTTCCGTAAGGAACCGGTCCTTCTCTGAGTGTATGCTTAACAGGATCAACATGCGTAAGGACGACTTATGAAAATAGTGATCGCACCAGACTCGTATAAGGAAAGTTTGAGTGCTCTTGAGGTCGCGACCGCCATTGAACAAGGATTTCGCGAGATCTGGCCTGACGCCGATTACCTGAAATTGCCGCTGGCTGATGGCGGAGAGGGTACTGTCGAAGCGATGGTTGAAGCGACGGCGGGTCGAATCGTGCATGTTGAGGTCACCGGGCCGTTGGGGCATCGCGTCAATGCGTTTTATGGGCTTTCCGGCGATGCGCGTTCCGCGTTCATTGAAATGGCGGCCGCCAGCGGGCTGGAGCAGGTGCCGCCCGCGCAACGCGATCCGTTGAAGACCACGTCATGGGGAACCGGCGAGCTGATCCGTCATGCGCTGGATGCGGGCGTTGAGCATATCATTATTGGTATCGGCGGTAGCGCCACCAACGATGGCGGCGCGGGGATGGTGCAGGCGCTGGGGGCCAGGCTACGGGATGCGCAGGGCAATGATATTGCGCAAGGCGGCATTGGGCTGGAAACACTCGCCAGCATTGATATCAGCGGTCTGGATAAGCGTTTGTCGGCGTGTCATATAGAGGTCGCCTGCGATGTCACGAATCCCCTTACCGGTAAAGAGGGCGCTTCTGCGGTTTTTGGTCCGCAAAAAGGGGCGACGCCGGAAATGATTGAACGCCTGGATACGGCATTGACTCGCTATGCGCATTTGATTGCCCGCGATCTGCATGTCGATGTGTTGGATCTGGCAGGCGGCGGCGCGGCAGGCGGCATGGGGGCGGCGTTATACGCGTTTTGCGGCGCGCAGCTACGGCGTGGTATTGAGATTGTCACCGATGCGCTTCATCTGGAAGCGTGTCTTGCGGATGCCGATTTAGTCATCACCGGCGAGGGCCGCATCGACAGTCAGACCATTCACGGTAAAGTCCCTATTGGCGTGGCAAACATCGCCAAACGGTATAACAAGCCGGTAATTGGTATTGCGGGTAGCCTGACGGCGGACGTTGGCGTGGTTCATGAACATGGGCTTGATGCCGTTTTCAGCGTGATTTATACCATCTGCACGTTGGAGGACGCGCTGAAGAATGCGAGTGAAAACGTACGAATGACCGCGCGCAACGTGGCTGCAACGCTGAAAGCGGGGCAACAGTTACGCTGAGTTGTAGGCCGGATAAGGCGGTCACGCCGCCATCCGGCGAATATCAGCCTAATATCTTCTTCGCTTCACGCGCGACATTATCCATCTCATCCAGCAGCTCCAGAAACTCAGGCTCCAGCTCCTCTTCGTGGACGCCGCTGCGAAGCTGTTGCTCAATAAGCTGGCAAAGGTTCTTCATCCGCGGTACGCCGCTATAGCCGCAGCTCCCGTGTAGCTTATGGATCAGATCGACCAGACCGTTGGGGTTTTCTCCCACCAGTTGTTCTTCAATTTTGTTGCGCACTTCCGGCAGAAAATCAATCAGCATTTGCAGCATATCCCGTGCCAGATCGGGCTTACCGGCAGCCTGGCGGAGCGCAAGCTGCCAGTCGAGTGTCGCATTCGGATTGAAGATAAACTCAGCCGGTTCCGGCGCCATCAGACGCGCTGCTACGTTGGCGCCGGGTTTATAGCGCAGCAACAGATTATGCAACTTCTCTTCTTCTATCGGTTTAGCCAGATAGTCGTTCATGCCCGCGCTGAGCAACTTCTCTTTTTGCCCGGCCATCGCATGTGCCGTAACGGCAATAACCGGTGTTTGCTGCTGATGAGGAAGCTGGTGAATCAATTCGCAGGCGCGTATGCCGTCCATATCCGGCATCTGAATATCCATCAAAATCAGATCAAACTGCATTTGTTTCGCCCGATCCACCGCCTGATGTCCGCTATCACAAAGTTCTACGTGCTGGACTTTATCTTCCAGTAACGCGCCGATAAGCTTCAGATTAGCGGGATTATCATCAACCGCCATAACCGTCATGGTGATTTTACTGGTATCCATTAGCAGCGGTTCAGGATGGTGATTCAACTGGCAATATTCCGTCAGCGCTGGCAACAGGCGCGTTGACGTCAATGGTTTTAACAGACAGGCCGCCGCGCCTCCTTGTTTCAGCTTTTCGGCGTTAATTTGCGCATGGCAAGGTAGCGCCAGCAGTAGAAAGTCCGTCATTGACGCCGCTTTCGCCAGACGTTCATGCTGCATGGTGAGCGGCTCGCGGAAGGTCACCGGAACGCTCAAAATCATAATATCGTAGTGCGCTAACGGCAGCGCGGAGAAGGTCGGGCTGTAAACCACCTCCACCGGCGTGTCGCTCAGTAGATCCAGGGTACATTGCGCGGCGGTAGCATTCGGTTCGACATAAGCCAGCCGTTTTCCGGCCAGACATGCGGTCGACGGCCCGTCAATAATAACATTTGGGTTAAGATCAAGATTAATATGAAACCAGAAGGTCGAGCCGCGATTAGGCTGGCTGTGGAAAGAGATATCCCCGCCCATTTCGTTGACCAGCTTTTGCGTAATCACCAGCCCAAGCCCGGTGCCGCCGTGACGGCGAGAAATACTGGCATCGGCCTGGCGAAACGCCTGAAACAGTCGCGACTGGTCGCGTTCCGGAATGCCGATCCCCGTATCGCGGATCTGCACTTCAATCTGTACTTTGGTGTTACTGAGCGCCCGCTTTTCTACCAGAATGTCGATATTGCCACTCTCGGTGAACTTAATGGCATTACCCACCAGATTAGTAATGACCTGTTGCAGGCGCAGCGGGTCGCCAATCACATTATCCGGGACGTCGTTTTTAATATTTAACGTCAACTCCAGCCCTTTATCATGCGACGAGTGGGCCAGCAGCGTAACCACTTCATCCAGCGTGTTGCGCAGTGGAAAAGGGATACTTTCCAGAATGAGCTTACCGGCTTCCAGCTTGGAGAAGTCGAGCACGTCATTAATGATCGCCAGCAGATTATTCGCGGAACGCTCAATGGTGTTCAGATGGTCGCGCTGGGTGGGATTCAGCTCCGTTTTTAATGTCAGGCGGGTAAAGCCAATGACGCCGTTCAGCGGCGTTCGCAGTTCGTGCGACATGTTCGCCAGGAACTCCGACTTAATACGCGCCGCTTCCTGGGCGCGCTTTTTCGCCAGATCCAGCTCAACGTTTTGGATTTCCATCTGCTCAAGGGTTTCACGCAGGTCCGAGGTGGCCTGATCGATATTATGCTGCATCTCTTCGTGATAGGCGGCGAGCGACATCGCCATGGAATTAATGCCGTTTTTCAGCATATCCAGTTCGCCCAGCATAAATCCTTCCACACGGCTATCCAGTTGTCCGCGGCGAATGCGGTCAACGGTATTCACCATATTACGGATAGGCCCGGTGACATCGCGCATAAGCCGCCAGCCAAAGATCAGCGCAATGCCAATACAAAAAAGCATCATCACGCTGGAGATAAAAATCTCTTTGTATTGCTGTAGCCTTACCGACTTGAGATCCAGTTCAAGCGCCACATACCCCAGCATATTTTTGGTATTTTTCGCGTCGGCAATCGCTGACTCGTCCGGCGAATAGCTCTCCGAGATAATCGGGGTGCGCAGAATCATAATATCGCCGTGGCGATCGACGCTCAGACGACGTGGAAACGGCGCTCCGGCGGGCAGCTGCATCTGTGAGGGGTCCAGATGGAAATTAGACGTTACAAACAGGCGGTTATGATCGTCATAAACGGAAATCGCCCGCACAATATCAGAGTGTCTGCGGTGCAGGACGCTGATAAGTTGGCCGATAGACTCCCGGTTTTGTAAGTTCATACCATATTCGCTGGAGACGGCGAGCGGTTCAATAATACTGGCGCCGGCATCTTCCAGTTGACGCTGCAGGTCGTTATAGCGGTGCACTACAAAAAAGATACTGAGCAGCAAACCTATCAGGACGGTCGGGGCCAGGATCAGAATCATCATGCGTGCGCGCAGGCTGTAGTTGGTCATGGAGTTCCGTTATGGGACAATTAGGGTCACACTGTTAAATTGAGAAAAAGCTGGTCGATGGCGCAATTCTACTCTGCAAAACGGCGCGTGACGACGCGTCAGATCATAACCGTTAAAGTCAATGACCTCGATTCATTTGGTCAGGGCGTAGCCCGTCATAACGGAAAGGCGCTGTTTATCCCCGGTTTATTGCCTGAGGAAAGCGCAGAAGTCATTATTACAGAAGATAAAAAGCAATTTGCCCGCGCACGCGTTTCGCGTCGTTTGAATGATAGCCCGGAACGAGAAACGCCGCGCTGCCCGCATTTTGGCGTCTGCGGCGGTTGTCAGCAACAGCATGTCAGCATCGCCCTGCAACAACGCAGCAAAAGCGCGGCGCTGGCGCGTTTGATGAAACACGAGGTGAATGACATCATCGCCGGCGCGCCCTGGGGTTATCGGCGTCGTGCGCGGTTAAGTCTGAATTGCCCGCCGGATAAACCGCTGCAAATGGGATTTCGCAAAGCGGGTTCCAGCGATATCGTCAATGTCGAACAGTGCCCCGTTTTGGCGCCCCAGCTTGAAGCATTGCTGCCCCGAATCAGGGCGTGTCTGGCGAGTTTACACGGCACCCGACATCTTGGGCATGTTGAGCTGGTACAGGCGGGAAGCGGTACGCTGATGATTCTGCGCCATACCGCGCCATTAAGTGCGGCGGATAAAGAAAAACTGGAACGCTTTTCGCATTCTGAGGGATTGTCTCTGTTTCTGGCGCCGTTTAGCGAGATACTGGAAACGGTATCTGGCGAGGCGCCCTGGTATGATTCGCACGGCTTACGTTTAGCCTTCAGTCCGCGAGACTTTATTCAGGTTAATGAGGTGGTAAACCAGCAAATGGTCGCCCGCGCGCTGGAGTGGCTTGATGTGCGCGCCGAGGATCGTGTTCTGGATCTGTTCTGCGGAATGGGGAATTTTACGCTGCCGCTGGCAACGCACGCGGCAAGCGTGGTAGGGGTTGAGGGCGTTCCGGCGCTGGTAGAAAAAGGCCGTGAAAACGCCATCCGCAATGGTTTACATAATGTGACATTCTTCCATGAGAACCTGGAGGAAGATGTCACGAAGCAGCCGTGGGCGAAAAACGGCTTTGACAAAGTCTTACTCGATCCTGCGCGTGCGGGGGCTACAGGAGTGATGCGACATATTATAAAATTAAAACCTATTCGCATTGTTTATGTATCCTGTAACCCGGCGACGCTGGCGCGCGATAGTGAAGCGCTGGTCAATGCGGGATATGAGGTTACGCGTTTAGCGATGCTCGACATGTTCCCGCACACAGGACATCTGGAATCAATGGTTCTGTTCGAGCGCATGTAATGATTACCGGCTTACCGACTTCGGTAGGCCTGGTCCCTTAAGGAGAGGACGATGGTCGCGGTAAGAAGTGCACATATTAATAAAGCTGGTGAATTTGATCCGAAGAAGTGGATCGCAAGCCTGGGAATTTCCAGCCAGCAGTCGTGTGAGCGCTTAGCCGAAACCTGGGCGTATTGCCTGCAACAGACACAAGGACATCCGGATGCGGATCTGTTGCTGTGGCGTGGCGTGGAGATGGTAGAAATTCTTTCCACGCTGAGTATGGATATCGACACGCTGCGGGCGGCGCTACTGTTCCCTCTGGCCGACGCCAACGTAGTCAGCGAAGATGTACTGCGCGAAAGCGTCGGCAAATCTATCGTGACCCTGATTCATGGCGTGCGAGATATGGCGGCGATCCGTCAGCTAAACGCCACTCATAACGACTCTGTTTCTTCGGAGCAGGTTGATAACGTCCGTCGAATGTTATTGGCGATGGTGGATGATTTCCGCTGCGTGGTCATCAAACTGGCCGAGCGAATCGCTCATTTGCGCGAAGTGAAAGAGGCGCCGGAAGATGAGCGCGTGCTGGCGGCGAAAGAATGTACCAACATCTATGCGCCGCTCGCTAATCGTCTGGGCATCGGGCAACTGAAGTGGGAACTGGAAGACTACTGTTTCCGCTACCTGCATCCGGCGGAATACAAACGCATCGCCAAACTGCTGCATGAGCGCCGTCTCGATCGCGAACATTACATCGAAGAGTTTGTTGGACATCTGCGCGCCGAAATGAAAAACGAGGGCGTGCAGGCGGAAGTCTACGGACGACCAAAACATATTTATAGCATCTGGCGCAAAATGCAGAAAAAGCATCTGGCGTTTGATGAACTCTTTGACGTGCGCGCCGTGCGTATTGTCGCTGAACGTCTGCAAGACTGCTACGCCGCGTTGGGGATAGTGCATACGCATTATCGTCACCTGCCGGATGAATTCGATGATTATGTCGCTAACCCGAAACCGAACGGTTACCAGTCTATCCACACCGTGGTCCTGGGGCCGGGCGGTAAAACCGTTGAGATCCAGATCCGTACCAAACAGATGCATGAAGACGCCGAACTGGGCGTGGCGGCGCACTGGAAGTATAAAGAAGGCGCCGCGTCCGGCGGCGTGCGTTCCGGCCATGAAGACAGAATTGCGTGGCTGCGTAAGCTGATCGCCTGGCAGGAAGAGATGGCGGATTCCGGCGAAATGCTGGATGAAGTGCGCAGCCAGGTGTTTGACGATCGGGTCTACGTTTTTACGCCAAAAGGCGACGTGGTTGACTTGCCTGCCGGATCTACGCCGCTTGATTTTGCTTACCACATCCACAGCGATGTCGGGCACCGCTGCATCGGCGCGAAAATTGGTGGGCGCATCGTACCGTTTACCTACCAGTTACAGATGGGCGATCAGGTTGAAATTATCACTCAGAAGCAGCCGAATCCCAGCCGCGACTGGCTGAATCCAAACCTGGGCTATGTGACGACCAGCCGCGGACGCTCGAAAATTCACGCCTGGTTCCGTAAACAGGACCGTGACAAAAATATCCTGGCTGGACGGCAGATCCTCGACGATGAGCTGGCGCATTTGGGGATTAGCCTGAAAGAGGCCGAGAAACATCTGCTGCCGCGCTACAACTTTAATGAGCTGGAAGAGTTGCTGGCGGCGATAGGCGGCGGCGATATCCGTCTTAATCAGATGGTGAATTTCCTGCAATCGCAGTTCAATAAGCCGAGTGCAGAGGAGCAGGATGCAGCGGCGCTGAAACAGCTTCAGCAAAAAACATACGCGCCGCAAAATCGTCGTAAAGACGACGGGCGCGTGGTGGTAGAAGGCGTGGGTAATTTGATGCACCACATTGCCCGCTGCTGCCAGCCGATTCCGGGGGATGAAATTGTCGGCTTCATTACTCAGGGGCGGGGTATTTCCGTGCACCGGGCCGACTGCGAACAGCTGGCGGAACTGCGCTCCCATGCGCCGGAGCGGATCGTAGAGGCGGTATGGGGTGAAAGCTATTCGGCGGGATATTCGCTGGTGGTGCGCGTCCAGGCCAACGATCGCAGCGGCTTGCTACGCGATATCACCACCATTCTGGCTAACGAAAAAGTCAACGTGCTGGGCGTCGCCAGCCGCAGCGACATTAAACAGCAGATCGCCACCATTGATATGACCATCGAGATCTACAACCTGCAGGTGCTGGGCCGCGTGCTCGGTAAGCTGAACCAGGTGCCGGATGTGATTGATGCACGGCGACTGCACGGGGGGTAATAACGTGTACGCCACTTGGCGTTTTTCGCCCGATGGCGCGTTGCTCATCGGGCCTATGTTTTCAGGATATTTTAATGAATCAAATTGACCGTCTGCTTAATATCATGCAGCGCCTGCGTGATCCGGAAAACGGCTGCCCGTGGGATAAAGAGCAGACCTTCGCCAGCATCGCGCCTTATACGCTGGAAGAAACCTATGAAGTACTGGATGCGATTGCGCGTGAGGATTTTGACGATTTGCGCGGCGAACTGGGCGACCTGTTGTTCCAGGTGGTGTTTTACGCGCAGATGGCGCAGGAAGAAGGCCGCTTCGATTTTAATGATATCTGCGCTGCCATCAGCGACAAGCTGGAGCGCCGCCATCCGCATGTTTTTGGCGAGCTTTCCGCGGATAATAGCGAAGAAGTCTTAACTCGTTGGGAGCAAATCAAAACGGAAGAGCGCGCGCAAAAAGCGCAGCATTCCGCGCTGGACGATATTCCGCGCAGCTTACCGGCCTTAATGCGCGCGCAAAAAATCCAGAAACGGTGTTCAAACGTGGGCTTTGACTGGACGACGCTGGGACCGGTCGTCGATAAGGTCTATGAAGAGATCGATGAGGTGATGTTCGAGGCGCGGCAGGCGGTTGTTGATCAGGCTAAACTGGAAGAGGAAATGGGCGATTTGCTCTTTGCCACGGTCAACATGGCGCGTCATTTAGGTACGAAAGCGGAGCTCGCTTTGCAAAAAGCGAACGATAAATTTGAACGTCGTTTTCGCGAAGTTGAACGTATTGTCGCAGCCAGAGGCCTGGAAATGACCGGGGTGGACCTGGAAACAATGGAAGAAGTTTGGCAGGAAGTAAAACGCCAGGAAATTGATCTCTAAAGGTTTTAGGCGGTCAAGAGCGATTTGTGTGATTTTTTAAATAACAAGCGCTTGATTTACGTCAAAAACATTTACCTCAAAGGGGCTATTTTCTCCCTCCCTGTGTGAATGTCAGCCTGACGAAGAGGAGGAATAATGAAAGTTTGTGGCGTAGGTCATGTTCGGGTATACTGCTTTCCCGTCCTGGTTATTCCATCGTCTTTTAAACCTAACTTCTCAGGTTCCGCATGACAACGAACTATATTTTTGTGACCGGCGGGGTCGTATCCTCTCTGGGTAAAGGCATTGCCGCAGCCTCCCTCGCAGCCATTCTGGAAGCCCGTGGTCTCAACGTGACCATCATGAAACTGGATCCGTACATCAACGTCGATCCGGGTACTATGAGCCCAATCCAACACGGGGAAGTGTTCGTTACTGAAGACGGCGCTGAAACCGACCTGGACCTGGGGCACTACGAGCGTTTCATCCGCACCAAGATGTCTCGCCGCAACAACTTCACGACTGGCCGTATCTACTCCGACGTTCTGCGTAAAGAACGCCGTGGCGACTATCTGGGCGCAACCGTACAGGTAATCCCTCACATCACTAACGCGATTAAAGAGCGCGTGCTGGAAGGCGGCGAAGGCCACGATGTGGTACTGGTGGAAATCGGCGGTACCGTCGGTGATATCGAATCGCTGCCGTTTCTTGAGGCGATTCGTCAATTGGCGGTAGATATCGGTCGTGAACACGCGCTGTTTATGCACCTGACGCTGGTACCTTACCTGGCGGCTGCGGGCGAAGTGAAAACTAAACCGACTCAGCACTCCGTGAAAGAGCTGCTGTCTATCGGTATTCAGCCCGATATTCTGATTTGTCGTTCCGATCGCGCGGTTCCTGCCAACGAGCGTGCAAAAATTGCATTGTTCTGTAATGTGCCGGAAAAAGCCGTTATTTCAATGAAAGATGTCGATTCCATTTATAAAATTCCGGGCCTGTTGAAATCTCAGGGGCTTGATGATTATATTTGTAAACGATTCAGCTTGAACTGTCCGGAAGCTAACCTGTCTGAATGGGAACAGGTCATTTACGAAGAAGCGAACCCGGCAGGCGAAGTGACTATCGGCATGGTTGGCAAATATATTGAACTGCCGGATGCCTATAAGTCGGTGATCGAAGCGCTGAAACACGGTGGTCTGAAAAACCGCGTTACCGTCAACATCAAATTGATCGATTCGCAAGATGTTGAAACGCGCGGCGTCGAAATTCTGAAAGATTTGGACGCTATCCTGATCCCCGGCGGCTTCGGCTATCGTGGCGTTGAAGGTAAAATTGCCACTGCGCGCTATGCGCGTGAAAACAATATTCCTTATCTGGGCATTTGCCTGGGGATGCAGGTTGCGTTGATTGAGTTCGCTCGTAACGTGGCCGGCATGGACAACGCCAACTCAACGGAATTTGTGCCAGACTGTAAGTACCCGGTTGTGGCGTTAATTACCGAGTGGCGCGATGAAGACGGTAACGTTGAAGTCCGTAGCGAGAAGAGCGATTTGGGTGGCACCATGCGCCTGGGCGCGCAGCAGTGCCAGCTTAGCGATGACAGTCTGGTACGTCAGTTGTACGGCGCGTCGACGATTGTTGAACGTCATCGCCATCGTTACGAAGTCAACAATATGTTGTTGAAACAAATTGAAGCAGCGGGTCTGCGTGTCGCAGGCCGTTCCGGTGATGATCAGTTAGTCGAGATCATTGAGGTACCGAATCATCCGTGGTTCGTGGCCTGTCAGTTCCATCCGGAATTTACTTCCACGCCGCGTGATGGACATCCGTTGTTCGCCGGCTTTGTTAAAGCCGCCAGTGAGCATCAGAAACGTCAGGCGAAGTAAAAAAGTTAGAACAGCGGTGCACCCTAAGCGGTGCACCGTTTGTCTGAAGTTTTAGTTTAACTAGTGACTTGAGGAAAACCTAATGTCCAAAATCGTTAAAGTCATCGGTCGTGAAATCATCGACTCCCGTGGTAACCCGACTGTTGAAGCTGAAGTACACCTGGAAGGTGGTTTCGTAGGTATGGCGGCGGCTCCGTCAGGTGCTTCTACTGGTTCCCGCGAAGCGCTGGAGCTGCGCGATGGCGACAAATCCCGTTTCCTGGGTAAAGGCGTAACCAAAGCTGTTGGCGCGGTTAACGGCCCGATCGCTCAGGCTATTCTTGGCAAAGACGCTAAAGACCAGGCTGGCATCGACAAAATCATGATCGACCTGGACGGTACTGAAAACAAATCTAACTTCGGTGCAAACGCCATTCTGGCTGTCTCTCTGGCTAACGCCAAAGCTGCTGCTGCCGCTAAAGGTATGCCGCTGTACGAGCACATTGCTGAACTGAACGGCACTCCGGGCAAATACTCCATGCCGGTTCCGATGATGAACATCATCAACGGTGGCGAGCACGCTGACAACAACGTCGACATCCAGGAATTCATGATCCAGCCGGTTGGCGCGAAAACGGTTAAAGAAGCCATCCGTATGGGTTCTGAAGTTTTCCATCACCTGGCAAAAGTGCTGAAAGGCAAAGGCATGAACACCGCTGTGGGTGACGAAGGCGGCTATGCGCCGAACCTGGGCTCCAACGCGGAAGCACTGGCTGTTATCGCTGAAGCGGTTAAAGCGGCTGGTTACGAGCTGGGTAAAGACATCACCCTGGCGATGGACTGCGCAGCATCTGAATTCTACAAAGACGGTAAATACGTTCTGGCTGGCGAAGGCAACAAAGCGTTCACCTCCGAAGAATTCACCCACTTCCTGGAAGAACTGACCAAACAGTACCCGATCGTTTCCATCGAAGATGGTCTGGACGAGTCTGACTGGGACGGTTTTGCATACCAGACCAAAGTACTGGGCGACAAAATCCAGCTGGTTGGTGACGACCTGTTCGTAACCAACACCAAAATCCTGAAAGAAGGCATCGAGAAAGGCATCGCTAACTCCATCCTGATCAAATTCAACCAGATCGGTTCTCTGACCGAAACTCTGGCTGCAATCAAGATGGCGAAAGACGCTGGCTACACTGCTGTCATCTCTCACCGTTCTGGTGAAACTGAAGACGCTACCATCGCTGACCTGGCTGTTGGTACCGCTGCAGGCCAGATCAAAACCGGTTCTATGAGCCGTTCTGACCGCGTTGCTAAATACAACCAGCTGATTCGTATCGAAGAAGCTCTGGGCGAAAAAGCACCGTACAATGGTCGTAAAGAGATCAAAGGCCAGGCGTAATCCTGCTTTTACCTCTTAACGTATAAACCCGCTTCGGCGGGTTTTTTTGTATCTGTTCAATAGCGCAGCCGCTGTGCATGACCGGGCAGACGAAATCTGCAATAATTAACGATTATCCCCTTAACAGAGAACGCTATGCAGTACCCGATTAACGAGATGTTCCAGACCCTACAAGGCGAGGGTTATTTTACCGGCGTCCCCGCTATTTTTATTCGTTTACAGGGATGTCCGGTCGGCTGTGCCTGGTGTGATACTAAGCATACCTGGGATAAACTGAGCGATCGGGAAGTGTCTCTGTTCAGCATTCTGGCAAAAACCAAAGAGAGCGACAAATGGGGTGCTGCGAGCAGTGAAGACTTGCTGGCGGTGATTAATCGTCAGGACTATACCGCGCGTCACGTTGTCATCACCGGTGGCGAACCCTGCATTCACGACCTCATGCCGCTCACCGATCTGCTTGAAAAGAGTGGTTTTAGTTGTCAGATTGAAACCAGCGGGACGCACGAAGTGCGCTGTACGCCCAATACCTGGGTCACGGTTTCACCAAAAGTGAATATGCGCGGGGGATATGATGTGCTTTCCCAGGCGCTGGAGCGCGCCAATGAAATCAAGCATCCCGTTGGGCGAGTTCGTGATATTGAGGCGCTGGATGAACTGTTAGCCACGTTGAGCGATGATAAACCGCGCGTGATTGCTTTACAGCCCATTAGCCAGAAAGAAGACGCGACGCGTCTGTGTATTGAAACTTGTATTGCACGTAACTGGCGGCTGTCTATGCAAACGCATAAATATTTAAATATCGCCTGATGCATTACTAATCTTACAGACGGCCTGCCGATGCCGTCTGTGACTCATCCATTACCTTGCATTGTTTATTTTCTCTATGTGAATTTCGATGAGTGTATAAAAGCGCTGATAAATTTTTCCATAGCGATGCACAGATCACGCTATTTTGGTAAATTTAAAGAAAAAATCATTCTATGAACTTTTTTGCATCAAAATCAGCAAATTAGCTGTTCTTTAATAATTTAAATTGTTGCGATTATGTTGGTAGAATGTGGTGCTGATAAAAAGTAGTTTATAAACAATGATATACGTTTAGTGTGTTCCCCGCGCCAGCGGGGATAAACCGAAGACGAACGCCTGATACCCGGCACCGTATTTGTGTTCCCCGCGCCAGCGGGGATAAACCGGCAATAAGAGGCATGTTGACGCGGTAATTACGCGTGTTCCCCGCGCCAGCGGGGATAAACCGTTTGGGAATTTATTCAGCCAGACGACAGCCGAGTGTTCCCCGCGCCGGCGGGGATAAACCGATTCAAACGTTGAATTTTCCGTAGATTCACTGCATGTTCCCCGCGTCAGCGGGGATAAACCGACGGGTTAGCGCCTGCGGATAATGCCCAGCACATGTTCCCCGCGTCAGCGGGGGTAAACCGTTCGTGTATTTTGAGTCGTTTACCGTATCTGCGTGTTCCCCGCGCCAGCGGGGATAAACCGTGGGACATTCTCGCTAGTCACGGTCATGTCATGTGTTCCCCGCGCCAGCGGGGATAAACCGAGCGGCTAAACCTGCCGGTTATCGCTGAGCAGGTGTTCCCCGCGTCAGCGGGGATAGCCGTTGCATAATCATAATCTGTGTACCAGTAATGGCTGCTACAAACCTGTAAAGTAAAAAGGCCGCGTTTTTCCGGGGAGGCTTTTATACAGGAGAAGGCCATGGCGTTAAGGATCAGGGTATTGCTCGAAAATCATAAGGGAGCTGGAGCGGATAAATCGTTGAAGGCCCGACCAGGATTAAGCCTGTTGGTCGAGGATGAGTCTACGTCTATCTTGTTCGATACCGGCCCTGATGGCAGTTTTATGCAAAACGCGTCGGCGATGGGGATCGACCTGTCCGATGTGTCTGCTGTGGTGCTTTCGCATGGTCATTACGATCATTGCGGCGGCGTGCCGTGGCTTCCTGATAACAGTCGAATCATCTGCCATCCCGATATTGCGCGTGAACGTTATGCGGCAATGACTTTTCTCGGTATTACCCGAAAAATAAAAAAATTGTCATGTGAGGTGGACTATTCACGCTACCGAATGATGTACACGCGTGACCCCCTGCCGATTGGCGAAAACTTTATCTGGTCAGGGGAAATACCGGTGGTCGCGCCTGAAGCCTACGGCATTTTTGGCGGCCACGATGCGGAGCCGGACTCTATTTTGGATGAGGGCGTACTGATTTACCAATCGGCAAAAGGATTAGTCATCATTACGGGATGCGGGCATCGGGGGATCGCAAATATTGTCCGGCACTGTCAGAACATTACCGGTATAAAGCGGATTTACGCGCTTGTCGGCGGATTTCATCTCCGCTGCGCATCACCGTTCACGCTGTGGCGAGTCAGGCGCTTTCTGCAAGAACAAAAACCTGAAAAACTATGCGGTTGTCACTGTACAGGGGCCTGGGGGCGGTTGTGGCTACCGGAAATAACCGCACCTGCAACCGGTGATGTGCTGCGCTTTTAACACCGCGCTGGACAATGTTTTCACTGATAAAACGTCGTGTGGATAGGCTGGAATCAATTTGACATCCAGCCCACGCGTTAATAAACCTTATTCGCCGCGATAGACGCAGCCGGCTGTACAGGTCTCTTTCACCATCACGGCGCTCAGTAGCGGCACGACGGGCTTAACCTGATCCCAAATCCATTTTGCCAGCACTTCGCTGGTGGGATTGGACAGCCCTGGAATATCATTCAGATAGTAGTGATCAAGACGATCGTAAGTCGGTTTAAACGCCGCTTTGAGATCCGCGAAATCCATAATCCAACCGGTATGCGGATCGACTTCACCGGTAATTTCGAGACGCACCATAAACGAGTGTCCGTGCAGGCGGCCGCACTTATGCCCTTCAGGCACGTGAGGCAGGCGGTGAGCGGCTTCAAAGGTGAAATCTTTATACAACGTGGTGGACATGATGAACTCTCAGGCAATAAAAAAACCGCCGTAGGGTACCGGAAAGCGCATTTTTTATCATTAACTAAAACCATTCTCCGCCTTGTGACGGGCAATTAATTTAAGAATTTCCAGAAAATTTAATAATTATCAATCGATTATGAAATCGATTTTGGCGTTAATAACGATAACTAAAACAGGTTAGTTCATTTGGTTATTTGTTATTTCCAACCCTTCTTTAATTGTTATTCCTCTCACCGTTAACCTTATCCTCAGTTTGGGATTTATCGCTTATACACTTCATCCTTCAAGCCGCATCTGTGTTGACTGCGTTTACTCGCCCCAGTCACGTATTTATGTACGCTCCTGGGGCGCGATCAGTTTACAGTCTGGGCTACAGCGAACTTGAATGATTTTGTGTATAGATCCGCTTTGCTTACTGGAACATAACGACGCATGACGACACCGGCTCCACTGACTGGGTTGCTTCCGCTTAATCCGGAGCAACTGGCGCGCCTTCAGGCCGCGACAACCGACCTTACTCCCGAACAGCTTGCCTGGGTCTCCGGCTATTTTTGGGGCGTACTGAACCCGCGCTCAGGCGCTGTTGCCGTCACGCCTGCTCCTGAGGGGAAGATGCCGGGGGTTACGCTTATCTCCGCTTCGCAAACCGGCAACGCGCGTCGTGTGGCGGAAGCGCTGCGTGATGATCTGCTGGCGGCCAACCTTAATGTGACACTGGTGAACGCCGGCGACTATAAATTCAAACAGATTGCCAGTGAAAAACTGCTGGTGATAGTGACGTCCACCCAGGGAGAAGGCGAGCCGCCGGAAGAGGCCGTCGCGCTGCATAAGTTCCTGTTCTCGAAAAAAGCGCCGAAACTGGAAAACACCGCTTTTGCCGTGTTTAGCCTCGGCGACACCTCTTATGAATTTTTCTGCCAGTCCGGAAAAGATTTTGATAGCAAACTGGCGGAGCTGGGCGGTGAACGTCTGCTCGACCGTGTCGATGCTGACGTTGAATATCAGGCAGCTGCCAGCGAATGGCGCGCCCGCGTGGTTGATGTTCTGAAGTCCCGCGCACCTGTCGCGGAACCTTCGCAATCCGTCGATACTGGCGCGGTAAACGACATCCACACCAGCCCCTATACTAAAGACGCGCCGCTGACCGCGACCCTCGCCGTGAATCAGAAAATCACCGGTCGCAACTCGGAAAAAGACGTTCGTCATATTGAGATTGATTTAGGCGACTCCGGTCTGCGCTATCAGCCGGGCGATGCGCTGGGCGTCTGGTATCAGAACGATCCGGATCTGGTGAAGGAGCTGGTTGAGTTGCTGTGGCTGAAAGGCGATGAGCCGGTGACGGTTGACGGTAAAACCCTGCCGCTCGCCGAAGCGCTGGAGTGGCACTTCGAGCTGACGGTGAATACCGCCAACATTGTTGAGAACTACGCGACCCTGACGCGCAGTGAGTCGCTGTTGCCATTAGTGGGTGACAAAGCGCAACTCCAGCATTACGCCGCGACCACGCCCATTGTTGATATGGTGCGTTTCTCTCCGGCGCAGCTGGATGCTCAGGCGCTAATCGACCTGCTGCGCCCGCTGACGCCGCGTCTGTACTCCATCGCCTCCGCACAGGCTGAAGTGGAGAGCGAAGTGCATATCACCGTTGGCGTGGTTCGTTATGACATTGAAGGCCGCGCCCGCGCCGGTGGCGCTTCCAGCTTCCTCGCCGACCGCGTGGAAGAAGAGGGCGAAGTTCGCGTCTTTATTGAGCATAACGATAACTTCCGCCTGCCAGCTAACCCGCAGACGCCGGTCATTATGATTGGCCCAGGTACGGGTATCGCGCCGTTCCGCGCCTTTATGCAGCAACGCGCCGCCGACGGTGCGGAAGGCAAGAACTGGCTGTTCTTCGGCAACCCGCACTTTACCGAAGATTTCCTCTATCAGGTGGAGTGGCAGCGCTACGTGAAAGAGGGACTGTTAAGCCGTATCGATCTCGCCTGGTCACGCGATCAAAAAGAAAAAATTTACGTACAAGACAAGCTGCGTGAACAGGGTGCCGAGCTGTGGCGCTGGATCAATGACGGTGCCCACATTTATGTCTGCGGCGACGCCAGGCGTATGGCCGCAGATGTCGAAAAAGCATTGCTGGAAGTGATTGCTGAATTCGGTGCAATGGACATCGAAGCGGCGGATGAATTTTTAAGTGAGCTGCGCGTCGAGCGCCGTTATCAGCGAGATGTCTACTAATGAGCGAAAAACATCCAGGCCCACTGGTGGTCGAAGGTAAACTGTCCGATGCCGAGCGCATGAAGCTGGAAAGCAACTACCTGCGCGGTACCATTGCGGAAGATCTGAACGACGGTCTCACCGGCGGTTTTAAAGGCGACAACTTCCTGCTAATACGCTTTCATGGCATGTATCAGCAGGATGACCGCGATATTCGCGCCGAGCGTGCGGCGCAGAAGCTGGAGCCACGTCATGCGATGCTGCTGCGCTGCCGCCTGCCGGGCGGGGTGATTACTACGACGCAATGGCAAGCGATCGACAAATTCGCGGCGGATAACACGATTTATGGCAGTATCCGTCTGACCAACCGCCAGACCTTCCAGTTCCATGGCATTCTGAAGAAGAACGTCAAGCCGGTGCACCAGATGCTGCATTCGGTCGGTCTGGACGCGCTGGCGACCGCCAACGAC
The DNA here is from genome assembly GCF_046569105.1 of Salmonella sp. 741265073_HBA. Classification (NCBI taxonomy): domain Bacteria; kingdom Pseudomonadati; phylum Pseudomonadota; class Gammaproteobacteria; order Enterobacterales; family Enterobacteriaceae; genus Salmonella; species Salmonella sp. 741265073_HBA. Next base: position 274,898 of record NZ_JBKFRY010000005.1, read on the forward strand.
ATGAACCGTAACGTGCTGTGCACCTCCAACCCGTACGAATCGCAGTTGCACGCGGAAGCCTACGAGTGGGCGAAGAAGATCTCCGAACATCTGCTGCCGCGCACCCGTGCGTATGCGGAGATCTGGCTCGATCAGGAGAAGGTGGCGACCACCGATGAAGAGCCGATCCTCGGTCAGACCTATCTGCCGCGTAAATTTAAAACCACGGTAGTGATCCCGCCGCAAAACGATATCGATCTGCACGCCAACGACATGAACTTCGTGGCGATTGCCGAAAACGGCAAGCTGGTCGGCTTTAACCTGCTGGTGGGCGGCGGTCTGTCTATTGAGCATGGTAATAAGAAAACCTACGCTCGTACGGCCAGCGAGTTCGGCTTCCTGCCGCTGGAGCATACCCTGGCGGTAGCCGAAGCGGTGGTGACGACCCAACGTGACTGGGGTAACCGTACCGACCGTAAAAATGCGAAAACCAAATACACGCTTGAGCGCGTCGGTGTCGACACGTTCAAAGAAGAAGTTGAGCGTCGCGCGGGGATCAAATTCGAGCCGATCCGCCCGTATGAGTTTACCGGTCGCGGCGATCGCATTGGTTGGGTGAAAGGGATCGACAACAACTGGCACCTGACGCTGTTTATCGAAAGTGGCCGCATTCTGGACTACCCGGGGCGTCCGCTGAAAACCGGCCTGCTGGAGATCGCGAAGATTCATCAGGGCGAGTTCCGTATTACCGCTAACCAGAACCTGATTATTGCCAGCGTGCCGGAAAGCCAGAAAGCGAAGATCGAGACGCTGGCGCGCGACCACGGGTTGATGAATGCCGTGAGCGCGCAGCGTGAAAACTCAATGGCCTGTGTATCGTTCCCGACCTGCCCGCTGGCAATGGCGGAAGCCGAGCGTTTCCTGCCGTCGTTCACGGACAAAGTGGAAGCGATTCTGGAAAAACACGGCATTCCTGATGAGCATATCGTGATGCGCGTGACCGGCTGCCCGAACGGCTGTGGCCGCGCGATGCTGGCGGAAATTGGCTTAGTAGGGAAAGCGCCTGGTCGTTATAACCTGCATCTTGGCGGCAACCGTATTGGGACACGTATCCCACGGATGTATAAAGAAAATATCACCGAGCCGGATATTCTGGCCTCGCTGGATGAACTGATTGGGCGCTGGGCGAAAGAGCGTGAAGCGGGTGAAGGCTTTGGCGACTTTACGGTGCGTGCGGGCATCATTCGCCCGGTGCTCGATCCCGCGCGTGATTTCTGGGAATAACCTGAATTGCCGGATGGCGTCTGTGTAGGCCTGATAAGCACAGCGCCATCAGGCAAGGCAAACAGTGAGGAACTTATGTCCCAACTCGATCTCAACGCATTGAATGAACTGCCAAAAGTCGATCGCGTACTGGAGTTGGCGGAAACCAACGTCCAACTGGAAACGCTAACAGCCGAAGAACGCGTGGCCTGGGCGCTGGAAAATCTGCCCGGCGAATATGTGCTTTCTTCAAGCTTTGGCATCCAGGCGGCGGTGAGCCTGCACCTGGTGAACCAGATTCGCCCGGATATCCCGGTGATCCTCACCGATACCGGCTATTTGTTCCCGGAAACCTATCAGTTTATTGATGAGTTAACGGACAAACTCAAACTCAACCTGAAAGTTTACCGCGCGGGCGAAAGTCCGGCCTGGCAGGAAGCGCGCTACGGCAAGCTGTGGGAGCAGGGCGTAGAAGGTATTGAGAAATACAATGACATCAACAAAGTCGAGCCGATGAACCGGGCGCTAAAAGAGCTGAAAGCGCAGACGTGGTTTGCGGGTCTGCGTCGCGAGCAGTCCGGCAGCCGCGCGCATTTACCTGTTCTCGCTATCCAGCGCGGCGTGTTTAAAGTGCTACCGATTATCGACTGGGATAACCGCACGGTTTACCAGTATCTGCAAAAGCATGGTCTGAAATACCATCCGCTGTGGGATCAGGGCTATCTGTCGGTGGGCGATACACATACTACCCGCAAGTGGGAGCCGGGCATGGCGGAAGAAGAGACACGCTTCTTCGGACTGAAACGTGAGTGCGGGCTGCATAAAGGGTAATTGTCCTTACGCGGTATGATTATACTTGCTGCTATGAAAAATCCGGCAGGCAGCCGGATTTTAAATTGGTTATATTACTGACTATCTTTATGTCAGTAATATATTGCGACTGCACCCATCTTTACCAATGTGCAAAGAACGTTCATGGGTTAGATATAGTTTTTCAAGAATTACATCAATAAACATTTTTTTTGCATGATAGTCGTTATAATCCTGATTAAGTTTTTTTAAAAAACCAGAATTTGTTGGTTTAAACTCTGCAAACGGTGAATAGCTGTGTAGTAAATAGGAGATGCACGGATGCATCATGCTAAAAGCGACTTCACCTTGTACCTCCTGATAACCTATTTTGCAAAACTGAGTCGTAGGCTCAAAGTTGCCGGCATTAATACAGGCCAGCATCGATTTTTCATCTGCAGTAAGTGAGTCCTGCCATTCGACAAGCGGGTGGTCTGGAGCCTCTGCGGGACGCATCATCTCATAAACCGCCGCTTTGATTTGTGCATTGCCCGTCACTTCTTTTCGTAGAGTTGAAATCGACTCCTGAAGTAATTCCGGGTGCCAGGTCATCTTCGAACCAATCACCTCACATATTTGTAAAAATAACTGTCTCTCCTCCCTACTCATAGATTCTATCACTGCATCATCTGATATATTAAGGATGTCCTTAATATTGCTTTGGCTGATCACCGTGTCGCCGACCATAAGTAAAAATTGTGTCTGAGAAGCGTCCATCTTGATAGTAAACAGATCCTGATGAGCCGGGCAGGCCAGATGTTGTAGCCGTTTAAAGGCGTAAATTTTATTTATATCCTCTACGTTAACTTCCATCTCTCCAGGTTCACCACGGCCCTGCCCGTGAATGATGGAGTGTAATACTTCCAGCGCATAGTCCTTTTTTTCCGCTCTAAAATGATCCTGGACTTTATCCCAGCCCCCCATATGGATTGCTTTTTCTTTATCTGCGCTTAACAGATGAGCAAGCCGACTTTCGTTAAGCGTATAATTTTGATGATTACCGAAGCTTAAAGTGACTGGCATAATATTTTCCTTCAAATTTATATTATTCAATATCCGGAGTAAAATATATCTTTCAATTCTCTCTTTTTTATTAAACAGATAAAGTTTACTACAGGAGAGAATTTGAACGACATTATTAATACAGCACATTTATGGTTGGTAATCCTTTGTGGTGACGATAATTCAGACAAAAGGTAGATGATTCGCCGCAAATGGTCGTTTTTTTAAATTTTGGTTTGTCATGAATGGTGTTGATGCTGAGAGATAAAGTATGATGAAATGAAGTAGTTAAATTTAATTAATTAAAGGTATTCATGGAAATGGATGTAGATAGAGAAGCTACAAAGATTTTAGTGAATCTAATGTAATAACTTCTCTATACAACGGAGTTAGAATAATACCTGTTATCCAACCAATCCAAAACGTTTACTGTAATAGCTAGCTTCTCCGGCATCAGATACCAGCACAATCTGTCCGGAAGGGCGATGGTGGCGTTTTCTGAAACAGGCTAATGTTTCCTCATCTGGACATTGGAATGTACCAGAATTTTTTTGCCACCATGATTTTCGGACGGATAAGCGACTTTTTTCCCAGCAGAAATCTATTTCATCAACTAAAGGGCGTAGCTGTCCATCAATGTCTTTTCTGGCGAGATAAACATCAACACTCTCTTCACCCAGACGGGTAGAAAATTCTCTATCTTTATCCCATAAAAAGTCGCTGGCTTCCCGATCGTAACCGAGATCGTAACGTAATAAATTTTGCGCAGCCACTGAACGTTGGCTAAGGACTTTGCCAAAGGCAACGTCAGAGATCGTCTGCAAGCCTGCTGGCGCAGCAATTTTCTGCTCGTATACGCCGTCAACGAGTGCTCTGGCATTATCCGGCATACGGATCTCACCATGTTGACGCAGCAGCGCCTGGGTACGCCACAGGCAGGCATGATCGGTGTAAACAAAGCCGGTACCTTTTAGCTCTTGCCCCAACCAGCCCTCTTCTGCCTGCTCCTGCCAGTGAGGGGCCAGAATATGCAATATTGGTGGCTGGCGTTCATCCGGAAGCGTAGATTTTCGTTGCCCATGGGCATCGCGGATATGGCGTTGCAGGCGACCGGCGCGCTGGATCAATAAATCAATCGGCGCCAGATCGGTGATCATCCAGTCAAAGTCCAGATCGAGACTTTGTTCAACGACTTGTGTGGCGATTAATACCTTACCACGTCGTTCAGAAACGGGGGCATTGTTACCAAACCAGTTTAACGTTTTATTTTCAATAGCAATACGATCGATAAAAGCAAAACGGCTGTGGAAAAGCAAAAGATCCTGCTCTGGAACGATTCCCTCGTGTAGCAACTGCTGGTAAGTATCCAGCGCATCATCAACCGTGTTGCGGATCCAACAAATGCACTGTCCGGTTGCCACAACGCGATAAATAATGTCCAGTGCTTCCTGGCGCTGCTGTATCCAATTAACGGCTACAGTCCTTTGAACTTCGGGACGTGTGGCCAGTGGTTGCTCTAACAGACCGGAGGAAGTGAGGTGGCTTAACCATGGATAACCCGCGTTATCGCTACCACCAGCGCTCATAAATCCCGCGCCATCGCTAAACGCATTAAGTAATTTTTCCCGTAAAGCGGCGGGAAGAGTGGCGCTCAGAATAATAGCGCTACCGCCCTGGGCGGCATGGAAGCGCAATAAACCTTCCAGCAATTTAACCATATAACCATCATAGGCGTGCACTTCATCCAGCAGCAGGATTTTGTCGCGCATCCCTAGCAATCGGAGCGATTGATGGCGAAAAGGCATCACCGCCATTAAGAGTTGATCCAGCGTACCTACGCCGACTTCCGCCAGCAGCGCTTTTTTGCGTGAATCTGCAAACCAGGTATGGCACTCAGTAGTCGCGTTGCCATCATCACGGGCATAATCTTCAGCTATATTTTCTGTTGGCTGCCAGATGGATTGTCGGAAAGAGTCCGACATTTCTCGCCCACCGTGTGCCAGGATGAGCGATGGCCTGGACTCATCGGTAAATAGCGCATGATAAGCCGATGCCAGGCGCTGATACATGGCGTTTGCGGTGGCCATTGTCGGCAACCCAACGTAGAGACCGTGGCCTTTATTGGCTGACATTAAGCGGTGAGTCAGAATCAGCGCGGCCTCTGTTTTGCCTGCTCCGGTAACGTCTTCCAGGACAACCAGCTGTGCACCGGGTGCTGAAATATCCAGTTCGCTTGCTCGTTGTTGAAGAGGAGTGAGCGTCTGAATGAACGGAAATAATGCCCGGTGATCTTGATAATAGCTGTGCTGAGATAACGGCGGCATTCGGAGGATGGCCTGTTGGGCTTTTTCACAAGCGAGAGGCCAATAATCTTTCAATGGCATGGCGCTGCTGAGCAGTGGAAACTGGCTTTCATCCGAGCCCATCCAGTCGGCAAGGGTGACAAGCCCAGCGAAAAACCAACTGTGCTGTTTTAAACATTTTCTCCCTGCTTTGGTTTTCCACTCCTGAGGTAGAGTGAAAGGAAATAATTCACTTAATGCTTCCAGATAATGCGTTGCTGCGACAATGTCTTCATCGGTGAATGCCAGCGAGCTTCTGTTTTTCATGGTGTCCGGCGGGATGCCATGGTGCCCGGTGCTAATAAGCATCCAGCTATTTAAAGCGCTTTCAAACCTGGCGCGATTTTCTGGTTCAATACCTGCGATAATTTCATTACTGCCTGAACTCCACGCTTCAAATAATTTACCCCATAAATAGAAGCCTAAGGAATCATGTCTCTCAAACGCGGAAACACCGCTAACGGGAGAGACTAAGGGAGAGTCTGGGAATTCGGCGTATTTTTGAAATCCTCTGGCGAATTTTCCGATATCGTGGCTGGCAAGAAACCAGATTATCCAGTTTTCTGCATTTGTACCTGAGATATTACATTCCTTTAATATATTACATGAATTGAATATATTGTTTTTTATTATGTATTTCCCGCATGCAGCAACGTCCAGGCAATGGTATGCCAGTAAATGATAATTACAGATTATGTTTTTTGTTGATTTATCAGTTTTCCCCCAATAGCAGAGGTAGTCCAGATATTCTATCTGTGTCATCTTTTTCCTGTAGGAAGGAAGATACAATGATATTAATCTTAATGTGGAATACGGAAAATTGGTTAGATGTTTTTGTGGTGAGGGGAATCCCCGCTGACGCGGGGAACGTTTCGCTATTGCGCTTCAGCTATATAGCCTATTGCGGTTCATCCTCATTCATATGAGGAACGTAATGATTTTAGCAGAACTATAGAAAACTGCATATCATAACCATTTGCTTAACATTTTAGCTTATTTAGCTAAAAAGCATATTGCTTTTTAATTTGTTGCGATCCCTTATTAAACCAATTATTATAGATATCATCCGGGCAGTCGGGGTTGGTCA